>JANTFQ010000140.1 GCA_024763405.1 Calditrichaceae bacterium | reverse complement strand
AGTTATGCTACCGAACCGGAACTCTATATTTCCCGCGCAATGGCTCCGGTAAAACCCATTAAAGTCATCGTAAATGAAGATGAGAAAATGGCGGTTGTAATCGTTGAGGATGATAAAATGTCTCTGGCGATTGGCCGGAACGGGCAGAATTTACGTCTGGCCTCACAGTTAACCGGTTATCAAATCGAACCCATCAAAGTATCGGAATATGAAACAGAAAGTACGAAAACGTCGGTGCCTGTAGAAGAAATAGCGGGAATTCCGGATACTCTTAAAGCAAAACTCGTCGACGCGGATGTCCTGTATGAAGATGAAATTGTGGATCTCGGTATGAAAGGCTTGCTGGAATTAAAAGGCATTGGCGCTAAATCTGCTGAAAAAATTTGGGAAGCCGTGCAGGCTGCGGTAACGGAAGAAAAAAATATTGAAGAAAATGATGAGGAATAGTTTTTTTATTCTGAAAGTATCTATTTGGAGTATAAATGGCAGCAGGTAAGAAGTACAAGATTTTTAAAATTTGTAAAGAGCTGAATCTTGGTCAGGATACCATTTTCGAATTCCTGAAACAGAAGAAACTTAAAATCACCGGTTCGGGTCCGAACGGCGCTGTGACGGAAGATGTGTATGTGGAAATTCTGGATCGCTTCTCTACGGATAAGGAAAAAGCTGAAGCGCTACGGAAACGCAAAAAAGACGAAACCGAAGAGACGGCCGAAACAGAACAGGTTGCGGTTGACACAGCTCCGGAAGATGAATCTTCTTACCTGCAGGCGATTAAAGCTTCCATCGAAAAGGGCGCCGAGGCAATTGCCCGTGGCGACGATGTAAAACCGGTTAAAAAGAAACGTGCGGTTCGAAAGAAAAAGGTTGAAGAACCTGCTCCGGAACCTGTTGAAGAAGTAAAGGAAGAACCGGTAGAGAAACCTGTGGCCAAACCTGTGGCCGCGCCGGAACCGGATGTAAAAGAAATTCCGGAAAAAGAAAAAGTAGAAAAGGGTGCCGGGAAAAAACAGGCTGCAGCTCCAATAGCAGAATCCCCTATTGCTGAAAAGGATAAAAAAGTAAAAAAACAAAAAGCAAAAGATCGCAAGAAATCAGGCAAGTCGGAACCAGTCGTTTCTGAAAAGGAGAAAAAACGACGCAAAGCAATGGATATGATCCGCAAGGATAAAGGAACCCGCCACGGTGTTCGTCTTGGGGATATTGCTTTTCCGGACGGTCAGATTCCGATGGGGCGAAAGAAACAACAGAAAAAGCAGAAAAAAAGCAAGGTTGACCAGAAAGAAGTTGAAAATACGATTAAAAAAACACTGGCCAACATAGAGACCAAAGGCAAAAAACCGAAAAAACGCAAGGTTAAAACAGAAAACGGGGAAGTAATCGAAGAGAAAGTGATTACGGTAACGGAGTTTATTTCTGCGAATGATTTGGCAAACCTGATGGATGTGTCGGTCTCCGAAATTATTACCAAATGTCTGCAGCTCGGCCTGGTTGTTTCCATTAATCAGCGTCTTGATATCGATACCATTTCACTGCTGGCAGAAGAATACGGCTACAAAATAGAAGAAGCGGTTGCTGAAGAATTTATCGAAGAAGAATTGGAAGAGGAAGCGGATGATGAAAGCAAGATGGTACCGCGCGCGCCCATTGTTACGATCATGGGACACGTGGATCATGGAAAAACCTCGCTCCTCGACTACCTGCGCGAAAGCCGAATTGTAGACGGAGAAGCCGGTGGTATTACCCAGCATATCGGCGCCTATGAAGTAAATTATAATGGCAAAAAAATAACTTTTCTCGATACCCCCGGTCATGCCGCCTTTACCGCTATGCGTGCCCGCGGCGCTCAGGCCACAGATATTGTGATTTTGATTATCGCAGCCGATGATGCCGTGATGCCGCAGACGGACGAAGCGTTGGATCATGCAAAAGCCGCCGGTGTGAAAATTGTAATTGCCATCAATAAGATTGATAAACCGGGTGCAAACCCGGAACGCATCCGCCAGCAGCTTGCAGACCGTGATGTTTTGGTAGAAGAATGGGGCGGTTCGTACCAGTCTTCTGAAATATCCGCGAAGACAGGAGAGGGGATTCCGGCTCTGCTGGAAAAACTATTGCTCGAAGCGGAACTGCTTGATTTAAAAGCAAATCCGGACCGGCTGGCACAAGGTGTAGTAGTCGAATCCCGTCTGGATAAAGGCCGGGGCGCTATCGCGACGGTTCTGGTACAAAAAGGAACTCTGAAGGTTGGCGATAATTTTATCGCCGGACATAATTACGGTAAAGTCCGGGCGATGTCCGATGAAAATGAAAAACGTATTAAATCAATCGGGCCTTCGCAACCTGCGCTGGTAACCGGTTTTGAGGGTGTTCCGCAGGCCGGTGATAAATTTATTGTTATGGCGGACGAAAAGGCAACCCGCTCAATCAGCTCCAAGCGCCAGCAGCTTAAACGTGAACAGGATAGTAAGCAGGTTAAAATGGTAACCCTGGATCAGATATCCGAGCGTATTAAACTGGGAGAAATTACAACACTGCCGGTGATGGTTAAAGCCGATGTGGATGGCTCTGCCGAAGCACTGGCAGATGCCTTGATTAGTCTGAATACGGATGAAGTTGAAATTCAGATAATTCGAAAAGCAGTTGGTCCTATTTCCGAATCGGATGTCCTGCTTGCTTCCGCTTCTGGCGCTGTAATTGTCGGTTTTCAGGTACGGGCCAATGCTAAAGCACGAGACCTTGGTGAAAAAGAAAAAGTGGAAATCCGCCTTTACAATGTTATTTACGATGCGATTAATGATTTAAAACTAGCCCTCGAAGGCATGCTGAAACCCAGTATTGATGAAGTTGTAGTGGGGCAGGCAGAAGTGCGTGAAACCTTTAAGATTTCCCGTATCGGAACCATTGCCGGTTGTCATGTGATTAACGGTAAAATTTTACGCAATAATAAAATCCGCATCGTCCGCGATGATGTGAGTATATATACCGGAAAAATTTCATCCTTAAAACGTTTTAAAGACGATGTGCGTGAAGTGGCCAGCGGTTTTGAGTGCGGTATTCAGATTGAAAACTATAATGATTTGAAGAATGGCGATATTATCGAATCCTTTGAAATTACGGAAACAGCGCGCAAGCTGGATTAGGTCACGATGAAGTTTAACATCTTCTAAACTTTAAAAGTTTAGAAGATGTATTCAATTTTGGCGTATACAAATAAAATGTTAGTTGGTTTACTTAGCATCGAAATTTATATCCCCGGCAGTTCATCCCTTAAAGAGAAACGGATGATTTTAAAATCGCTTAAAGACCGGGCACATAAAAAATTTAACGTGTCGGTTGCGGAAACCGGGTATCATGACAAATGGCAGCGTTCTTTATTGGGCTTTGCTCTTGTTGCCGAAAAAGAAAAATTTGTACAGGAAGCGCTTAATAAATTATTTACCTGGCTTGATAATGAAGCGGCTTTTGAAATTGTTAAATTTAATTTTGAATTCAGATAATGGCTGACAGCAGACGAATAAAAAAATACGCCGATTCAATTAAACGAGCGGTTAGTGAAATCCTGGAGTTTAAGGTAACCGATCCCCGCAAAGGATTTATTACGGTTACCAAGGTAAAAATGTCACCCGATTTACGATTGGCTTCTGTTTATTATACGGTGCTGGGTGGAGATGAGCAGAAAATTAAAACGGCTCAGGCTCTGAAAAACTCCAAAGCGTTTATTAAGAATGAATTAAAACCGGCCGTGGCCTCGCGCTGGCTGCCGGATTTGCGTTTTTTTTATGACGATACACTGGAAAATGCCCAGCGTATCGAAATGCTTCTGAAGAAAATTGAAAATGGCTCCGGTTCTGACGAACAAAACTGATCTTAAAACGGTTGATTTATCAGCCGGTTTTGTCGTTCTGATTGATAAAGAAAGCGGCTGGAGTTCGTTTGATCTGGTTAAGAAACTGCGTATTGCGCTTCGGATAAAGAAGGCCGGGCATGGCGGAACGCTGGACCCTTTTGCAACCGGGTTGATGTTGCTGGGTTTTGGGAAAGGTACAAAAGCCTTAAACGAAATTAGCGGGCTGTCCAAACAATACCGCGCGGTTATTCGTTTTGGAATTGTAACCGATTCGTTTGACCGTACCGGAACCGTGCTGGAAGAAGGGCCAACTGAGCATTTGCAGTTTGCGGAAATAGAACAAGCAGTCTCGGCGTTAACGGGAAAGATCATGCAGGTGCCGCCTATGTATTCAGCCAAAAAGGTAAATGGCGTTCGTTTGTATAAGCTGGCCCGTCGAAATATCGAAGTGCAGCGGCCTGCACAGCCGGTGCATATTTACGAAGCGCGAATCCGGAACTGGGAAAACCCGCTTTTAACCGTGGACCTGAACGTTTCCAAAGGAACGTATATCCGGGCCTGGGCGCATGATTTGGGTCAGAATTTAGGAACGGGTGCAAGTCTTATAGAACTGGAACGGACGGCCGTAGGAGATTACCGGATCGAAGATAGTTTTAGCGTTCCGGAATTTATAACAGCTTTTAAGGAATTGGATGCAGGTTCTCCGCGGACTTAATCAGATAAAAGAAAAAAAGCCCTGTGCCGTTACAATCGGCACCTTCGACGGAGTTCATCTCGGGCACCGGAAAATAATCAGCAGACTTTTGGAAAAAGCATCGCTGAGCGGTCTTTGTTCAACAATGGTAACCTTTTATCCGCATCCGCGCTTAATCGTACACGGCGGGAAGCAACCGGTGAAACTGCTCACATCACAGCAGGAAAAACTGGAATTACTGGAGCATAATGGTTTAGAGCAGGTCCTGATTATTCCTTTCGATGAATCGTTCTCCAAAATGGATTACCGCAGTTTCATCCGCGATATTTTGGTGGAACGCTTAGACGCAAAAGAGGTGGTTGTGGGCTATGACCATTCGTTCGGGAAGAACCGGGAAGGAAATTTTGAGAATCTGAAAAAACTAAGCACAGAATTCGGATTCTCTGCAGAGAAAGTAGAGCCGTTTAAAATAGATGGAAAAATTGTCAGTAGTTCACGCATCCGGGAACTGATACAACAGGGACAGGTCGACACGGCAGCCGAATTACTGGGCAGGCGCTATGCGTTGTGCGGTTCGGTTGTGTACGGCGCTAAACGGGGACGGACGCTTAATTTTCCTACGGCAAATTTGCAACTGGACTATGAAAATAAACTGCTTCCTGAAAACGGCGTCTACGCGGTAGATGTGATTCACGAGCAGGAACGTTATAAAGGAATGCTCAATATCGGATTTAAACCCACATTCGAAACCGGGCATGCTTTTACGATCGAAGTGCATATTCTTAATTTTGATCAGAATATTTACGGCGATCAGTTACAAATAATATTTAAAAAACGCCTTCGCAGCGAAAAAAAATTCGATAGCAAAGAAGCGCTTATCGCGCAGCTTGAAATCGACAAACATTTGAGTTTAAATCTATAATTGGAGGAATTATCATGGCATTGTCAAAAGACGACAAAGCAACCCTGATTGAAAAATTTGGGGAAAGCGGTCAGGATACCGGTAAAACCGAAGTGCAGATTGCTATTTTAACCGAACGGATTAAATATTTAACCGAGCACCTTAAAGAACATAAAAAAGATCATCATTCACGTCGCGGTTTGTTAAAGTTGGTTGGACAGAGACGGCGTTTACTGCGCTACCTGACGAAGGTGGATGTGATGCGTTACCGTAAGATAATCAGTGAATTAGGAATAAGAAGATAGTATTAGTAGATCCCTGGAGGGAAAATGTTTATTAAAAAATCAATTGAGCTGGAAGGTAGAACACTTTCGGTCGAAACCGGGAAAATGGCCAAACAGGCCGATGGCGCCGTGCTGGTTCGCTATGGCGATACCATGGTGCTGGTTACAGTCGTGGGGGCACCCGAAGAAGATACCACCCGTGACTGGTTCCCATTGAGCGTAGAATATCGTGAGAAAACCTATTCGGCAGGAAGAATTCCGGGCGGCTTCTTTAAAAGGGAAGGACGTCCCAGTGAAAAAGAAATCCTATCATCCCGCCTGATTGATAGACCCATACGTCCGTTATTTGCAGATGATTATAATTCCGAAACGCAAATCATTGCCAACGTGCTTTCGATGGATCGTGAAAATGATGCTGATGTAATCGCCGGGTTTGGCGCTTCTGCCGCCCTTGTTGTTTCGGATATCCCGTTTCTCGGCCCAATCGCAACCGTTCGTGTCGGCAAAGTAGGCGACACCTTCGTTATCAATCCTACCATTTCCCAGCTTAAAGAAGCGGAACTGGAATTAGTGGTTGCCGGCTCGGAAGAATCTATTATGATGGTAGAAGGCGAAGCGGAAGAGGTTTCGGAAGAAACCCTGCTCGAAGCGATTGAACATGCGCATGGCGCTATTCGTAAACTGATTGACCTGCAGAAAGAATTGGCTGCCGAAGTAAATAAAGCCAAACGGGAAGTGCCTGCAAAAACACTGCCCGAAGGTCTTGAAGAAAAGGTGAATG
>JANTFQ010000139.1 GCA_024763405.1 Calditrichaceae bacterium | reverse complement strand
TCCCCTCCCTTTTTTTGGAAGGGAGGGGAAAGAGACCGGCTTGCCGGGATCAGGGGAGGGTTATTTTGAAGAAATTCTAATAAATTTTAGATCATCAACATTTAACCGGACACTATTGATTTTATATGAAAAATAAAAGACAATTGCCAATTACAAATAATAAATAGTTAGTTTACGGGTTAAAGTTTTGAAAATTATAGTAAGGAATGAAAATGTTCGCGAATAAAACATTACTTATTACCGGTGGTACCGGTTCCTTCGGCAACGCGGTACTAAACCGTTTTTTAGACACAGATATTAAAGAAATTCGCATCTTCAGCCGTGATGAAAAAAAACAGGAAGATTTACGTATACGGTTAAGCAATTCCAAAGTTAAGTTTTATATTGGTGATGTACGTAATTACGATGGGCTTAATTCGGCAATGCGTGGAGTGGATTATGTATTTCATGCGGCTGCGTTAAAACAAGTGCCTTCCTGTGAATTCTATCCGATGGAAGCAATTCGTACCAATGTGCTGGGCGCTGAAAATGTTTTAAATGCTGCCCTCGCCAATGAAGTGGGTAAGGTAATCTTTTTAAGTACGGATAAAGCGGTGTATCCTATTAATGCTATGGGTTTGTCCAAAGCGTTAATGGAAAAACTAATGGTGGCAAAAGCACGTATCAACCAAAATGGAAAAACTGTTTTTTGCGGCACCCGTTATGGAAATGTGATGGCTTCACGTGGTTCTGTTATCCCTCTGTTTGTGAACCAGATTAAAACAGGTAAACCCTTAACAGTTACGGATCCCCAAATGACCCGATTTTTAATGTCCTTAGATGATGCGGTGGATTTGGTACTTTATGCTTACGAACATGGCAGCCAGGGGGATCGCTTTGTACAAAAAGCACCGGCGGCTACTATTGAAACCGTTGCCAAATCCTTACTGGAAATTTTTGATGCGGATAATGAAATCAAAATCATTGGCACGCGTCATGGGGAAAAGCTCTATGAAACATTACTCACCAGGGAAGAGATGGCGGTGGCCGAAGACCGGGGTGATTATTTCCGCGTACCGCCTGATATTCGTGATTTGAATTACAATAAATTTTTTGTTGAAGGTCAGGCAGAATTAAGTGTGACCAATGACTACCATTCTTCCAATACAAAGCAGCTTAATGTGCAGGAAACAAAAGAGATGCTGTTGAAATTGGATTTTATTAAGAATGAGTTAAAAAAATAAAAGTTAAGCTGGAAGGTGTCCCTCGACAGGCTCGGGAACCGGCATTCTATCCTGATAAATTGGGATTATGTAAACTCGACAGGCTCGGGAACCGAGAAGATAAAAGACTAAAGTATAAGAATATGATGTCCAAAAAACCATATATAATTCCGGGGGGAATACACACAGATGAACGCGGTTCAGTGTCGCATGTTAATGATTTTAACTTTGCCGGGGTAAAACGTTTTTATCAGGTTCAGAATAAATCCACCCAAACGGTACGTGCCTGGCAGGGACATAAAATTGAAGAAAAGTACTTCTTTGTGGGAAAGGGCACCTTTTTAATAGCTGTGGTTGAGGTCGATGACTGGGATATTCCTTCCGAAAATTTACAGGCAGATAGTTTTGTTTTGAAAGCTCTCGAACCGCAAATTTTATATGTGCCGCCCGGATACGCAAACGGTGTGCAAGCACTCGAAAAAGATTCTATATTAACAATTTTTTCTAACTTATCCTTATCCGAGAGCGCGGCCGATACGTATCGCTTTGACCCTTCCCTGTGGTTCAAATGGAAATAACACTCGGATAAAACGGAGTAAATAGACAAACACGGCAAGATAGATTCCATTCTAATGGCAATAAAGCAGCGTTCAAACGCGCGATTCTATTGTAAAATCTGTTAACCCGGTGAAAAGTTGTGGTCTTGTTTTTTTAAAATTAAGGATTAAAATGCATAAAATAAAAGTAGGCATCACCGGTCAGGCCGGTTTTATGGGAACCCACCTGTATAATTATCTTAATCTTAAAGATGATATTGAACTGGTCCCTTTTGAAGACGCCTATTTTGAGCAGCCGGAAAAATTGCTGCAGTTTGCCAAACAGTGCGACACCATTGTGCACCTGGCGGCCATGAATCGGCACGGTGATCCGCAGGTTATTTACGATACCAATATCCGGTTGGTACAAACCCTGCTGGACGCGGTAGAAAAAGCCGGCACGAAACCACATATTTTGTTTTCGTCTTCTACACAGGAAACCCTGGATAATCTGTACGGTAAATCCAAACGCGACGGGCGGCTGAAGATGGAGCAATGGGCAAAAAAGAATAAAGCCCGTTTTACCGCGCTGGTGATACCCAATGTATTTGGTCCCTTTGGAAATCCCTACTATAATTCATTCATTGCAACCTTTTGTCATCAATTGACCCATGGCGAACAGCCACATATCCAGACCGATGCAGAAGTGAAACTGATTTATATCAATGAACTGGTTGAAGTGTTTTATAAAGCTATCAGCCACAAGCTATCAGCTATAAGCGGCAAAGTTTCAGTGTATCAGGTGCCTCATACGTCGGTACAAAAAGTATCCGAGATTTTACATCTTCTTCAGAAATATAAGACGGAATATTTTGAAAAGGGTATTTTTCCCGATTTATCCGATACCTTCCATCTGGTGCTGTTCAATACCTTCCGTTGTTATATGCCCGATGATAAATTCCCTTTTCCACTGACTAAAAACACCGATGACCGCGGAAGTTTTGTGGAAATAGCCCGTACCGGCTCGGCCGGACAGTTTTCCTTTTCCACCACCAAGCCGGGCATCACCCGCGGCAACCATTACCACACCCGAAAAGCCGAACGCTTTGCGGTAATAAAGGGTAAAGCCCGCATTCAATTAAGGCGCATCGGTACAGATAAGGTTATTAATTATGACCTGGACGGCGCCCAACCGGCCTTTGTGGATATGCCGATCTGGACAACGCATAACATCACCAACACCGGCGACGACGAACTGGTCACTTTGTTCTGGATAAATGAACCGTTCAATCCCGACGATCCGGATACGTTTTTTGAAATAGTTTAGAAGTAAAAAGATAGGAAATAGTCGATAAAAGATAAAAGTAAAAAGTGATGAATGATTTAGAAAAGAGATTGTTCGACTTTTCAGTTTTGGTAATTAAATTTTTAAGAAAACTTCCGGATACAGTTGAATATAAAGTAATAAAATACCAGTTGGTTAAAAGTGCCACATCTAGTGGTGCAAATTATGAAGAGGCGCAAGCCGGTTCTTCCAGAGCCGACTTTAACAATAAGACACGAATTGCTCTTCGTGAAATGCGGGAATCTTGTTATTGGTTGAAAATCATTAATGAGCTGTTTGATAAAGATGCACGGCCAAAGGAATTATCAGTACTAATCAAGGAATCGGTTGAATTAAAAAACATTCTTGGTTCGATAGCACAAAAAACACGCACTAAATGAAACGACTTAATACTTTTATCTTTTTACTTTTATCTTTTATCTTGTTATAGGGAAATTATGCAAAAACTCAAAATACTCACCATCGTCGGAACAAGGCCGGAAATTATTCGGCTGTCGCGGGTAATGGCTTTACTGGACCAGCATGTGGATCATATTATCGCACATACGGGTCAAAATTATGATTATGAATTAAACGAAGTCTTCTTTAAAGACCTGGAGCTTCGTAAACCGGATTATTTTCTGGAAGTGGATACATCTTCTCTGGGGCGGGTGATGGGTGAAACGCTCATTAAAAGTGAAGAGGTGCTGCGCAAAGAAAACCCCGATGCCGTGCTCATTTTGGGCGATACAAACAGCAGTATTGCCGGGATTATGGCCAAACGTCTTAAAATTCCCATCTTCCATATGGAAGCGGGTAACCGCAGTTTCGATTTAAATGTACCGGAAGAAATTAACCGCCGCATTATTGACCATACGGCCGATTTTAACCTGGTTTATACCGAGCATGCCCGGCGTCATCTCTTATCCGAAGGGCTGCCGCACCGCCGCATCTATTTAACCGGCTCACCCATGTACGAAGTATTAACCCATTATAAAGATAAAATCAATCAATCTAAAATTCTTGACACTTTAGAGCTGAAAGCGAACAACTATTTCATCGTTTCCACCCATCGGGAAGAGAATGTGGACAATCCTGAGAATCTTAAACAGATTGTTACCGTTCTAAACGCGCTGGCCGAAGATTATAATATGCCGGTTATCGTTTCGACTCATCCGCGTACGCGGAAAAGACTGGAAGATTTAACGGATATGGATATGGATTCGCGTATTCAATTCTTAAAACCTTTTGGCTTTCATGACTATGTGCACCTGCAGCAGAATGCACGTTGCGCGATTTCGGACAGCGGCACCATCAGTGAAGAGTCGGCCATTCTCTCCTTCCCGGCAATTTCGCTGCGTAATTCGATGGAGCGTCCCGAAGCCCAGGATGCGGGTACCATTATTCTTACCGGTTTTGACAGTGACGTTGTATTAAATTCGGTAAAACTTGTCATTGAAGAACATAAGGCGGGAAACTATAAAAAAATACCGGATGAATATAAAATAGAAAATACATCCTGGCGGGTACTTAAACTGATTATGGGAAATACAGGATTGAGTAATATGTGGGATGGGGTGAAATAAATTTCAATTAACAGTGAACCGGAAGCCGGAGGCTGGAGATAGGAGACAGGGCTTCGAACCCCCCAAAAAAACAAAGGGGTAAACCAAAACAAAGGGGTAAACCCCCGAAAAAAGGGGTAAACTACGCTCAGCCACCAATAATAGTTATTGGGTTATTAAGTTATTAGCGCTCTGTGGGCTTTGTGGTCTCTGTGGTAAATATTGGAAGAAAAGAGACGGGGCTTCGGACTTTGCTCAGTCACCAGTAAAAGGTATTAGGTTATTAAGTTATTAGCGCTCTGTGGCCTCTGTGGATTCAGTGGTTAATTGATAGAAAGCAGAGAAGCCGAATTTGACCGCCGTGAGTTCTTGCTATAAATTGCAGGAAGGAAATAATTATTTTATTCATATTATATATTGAGGTTTAGATATGTACTACTTTAATGGGAAATGAATAAAAGGAAAGAGTAATTATATGAGTTTAAGAGAAATAAGTGATGAAATTAGTAGAATGAAATTATCTGAGAAATTGCTTCTTGTTGAAGATATTTGGGATTCAATCGCATTGAGTAATTCTGGACTCCCCATACCGGAGTGGCATAAAGAAGAATTGAATAAACGGTATTCAGATTATAAGGACGGGAAATTAAAGCTTCATAATTGGCAGACTGTCCATGAAGAACTGCTATCACCAAAGCGGATGAAGGTACATACAACTTAGTTTCAGAGAAAGAGGATTGAGGATAGAAGTTTTTATATATTTCTGTAATTGAAAAATAAAAATTTGTAAGATGAACAATGAGGTAAAGTTTATGCCATCAATTCAAATAGATTTTCCACTCAGTGTCTATCCTGTTTTAAAGAAAGAACCTGAGGAATTTGTAAAAGAAATGAGGATAGCTGCCGCTGCCAAATGGTATGAAATGGGACAGGTTTCACAAGAAAAGGCAGCTGAAATCGCCGGGTTAGACCGAGTAGAATTTATACAGGCGTTATCGCGATATCAAATAGATTTTATACAAATTGATGAAAATGAGTTGAATGAAGAGCTTAGCGATGCCTAATATAAAAAAAATTGTTGTAAACGCCTCACCATTAATTGTACTCTTTAAAGCTGGGCTGGAATATATTCTATCGGATTTATTTGATACTATTGTAGTACCGGACTGGGTTATAAATGAAATTAAGGCAGGAACTGATTTAGTTTCTAAAAAAATTGAAACTGTAAAATGGTTATCAATTAAAAAAGTAGTATTAAGCGAAAACATAATCGAATGGAATTTAGGCAAAGGTGAAACTGCAGTAATTAGTTATGCTTTGAAAAACACAGATTTTAAAGTTGTAATTGATGATAAAGCCGCAAGAAAATGTGCTAAAACCAATTCGGTTAAAATACTTGGTACCGGACACATCTTAGTACTTGCAGCCAGGCAGGGTGTCATTGCAGACTTTGATAAAGCGCTTAGCGAAGTAAGGCAAGCCGGACTTTGGGTTTCTGATAATATTGCCCAAGTATTAAAATCTAAAATCTAAGAGGAGCCAAAGAGATAACATTAATCCTTGGGGCCATTATGTCTTGATCCGACAGAATAGAAGATGAAAATCGAAATGAAATTTAAAAAAGTTTTTTCATTTGTTCCTTCGGCCGCGCTCAGGACAAGCTTTTGGCATTTCTTTTGTCTTTTAGGTACCAACCGAAAACAACAAGGTAACCTTCTCCCCGTTGTTTCCAATAGAAGAATACGCATCAGGGCGATGGAGGATATATGAGAAAGCAATCCTTAATAAAACGAATAGAAATAAATCATGAAATTATGTTAGGTAAACCGGTAATAAAAGGCACTCGTTTGCCTGCGGCCATAATTGTTGAAAAAATTGCTTATGGCGCTACTATTGAGGATATATTAGTACAATATCCATTTTTGGAAAAATATGATGTTAATGCAGCGCTGT
>JANTFQ010000138.1 GCA_024763405.1 Calditrichaceae bacterium | reverse complement strand
GGCTTTAGCACAATAGCTTCTATTCGGGGAGAAATCCTCTAGAATTTGAGTATCTCTATCTACATTCTTGGGGGAAGAAGATGATTTAAAGCGGAACTTACTACAGTGAAATTCTACTTCTGCATTTTAACGATTTTATCCAGGAATTCGATTTTTTTCTGAAAACGTTTATTACCTGGTTCGGTTTCGGATAAAACGCTAAAAACCTTTCTTGCATCTTCGAATTTTTTCTGGGCAATCAGTATTTCACCAAAGGTTGGAGTCACTAAACTGGGGTTTTTTAAAAGATCTTCAATGTTCACATCTTCATCATCGAGAGCGGCGGCATCTTTGGCGCTATAAGTATCCGTTGGTTTTACTTCCGGCACTTCCGCTTTTTCAATTTTCTCGATCACAGCGTCTAATCCATCAATTTCATTACCATCGGGAGCCGTTAATTTTTCTTCCAGTTCGTGCTGTAATTCGGTGGATTCCTCTATCTCTTTTTCCACAGCGAACGAAGCCTTGGTCGACATCAATTCGATCTCGTCCGCAACCTTGTTCATATCCTCAATCATATCTTTGGAAGGTGTTTCATCCGGCGTCTCTTCCATATCTTCCGAACGTTTTTCCCGGAAAATAACAGAGGTGTCCAAAAAGGAACGTTCTTCCACCGCCTGTTCCGGTTCTCCCGGTTCAGCAGAATCCTGATCCGCCTGAATAACCTCTTCATCCGGATTCTGGAAATAGCCTTCAATTAAGGTAGAAAAATCATCTTCTGTATTATCAAACTGGTCTAAGTCCAGAGGTTTCTTAAATGAAGATTGCTCGTCTAACCGTACCTCAATATCATTTCGCTCAAAATCTTCGCGCTCCTCTTCCGGCGTATCGGTGAGGCCGGTAATATCCTCCAAATCGAGGCCGGAACTTTCCTGAATCGGTTCTAATTCAACAGCCGGTTCATCCTCTGTAAACAGTTCTTCCACGGCATTATTCAATTCGGTTTCTGAGGAAATGGCCGGTTCTTCGGTCACATCTTCTGCTATTTCTTCAAAGACAGGCTCTTCTTCAGCAGATATTTCCGGTTCCGGAGTATGGTCCGGTTCTTCCGGAATATCCGATTCGAGCACTGCTTCCGGTTCAATTTCGAATACAGGTTCGGTAAAAGGTTCTGCTTCCGGTTCCGGCATCTCAGTCAGTAAATCGCCAATTCCAGACCCGGATTCAGATGGGGTGGTATTTTCATCCGGAAGTGGTATTTCCAGGTCCGGCTCAGCTATCGGTATTTCGGTGGAAATATTTGCATCTAACGATTCCGCTTCTTCCTCCCTGTCGAGGAAATCATCAACAGGTGCTTCGTCCGCTTCTTCGTCGGTTTCAAAATCGAGAAGCGTTTCATCGGTAAGAGGTTCCTGAGGTTCAGTCGGCGTGACCGGGGTTTCAAACACATTTTCACTACGCAGGAAATTCATTAGGTCCGTATTCAATGCATCGTAAGCCGCCATTGTTAAGAGGATGTTATTTCCTTTTTCACGCCAGTTGTTTTGATAATTGAGATAAGCCAGGGCTTTTAGCGCTCTTAGATGCCCGGGACTAAAATACAACGTCCGTTCAAATTCCTCACGGGCATCCTCAGTTTGGTTAAGGAACTGGTAACACCGGGCAAGCACATAATGGCCTTCCGCATAAAAAGGAAAACGTTTAACCCCTTCTTCACAGAATTGCAAGGCTTCTTCGGCAGCATCCGAATTGAGCATATTAGCCGCTTTATGGGCAAATAAGATAGAGTCGGTTCCCGCTTCGCTTACCGTTTTACGCGCAGTGTACATTTTCTTCTCCCGTTGATTTTTATTTACCAGCCGCCCAGAACGGCATCCAGAATTTTTTCCGTTATCTGTTCCAGGGCCGTATTTACCGCCGCGTCCCGTTCGTCCAGGCCGGCGTTTTCGTCCATCAACCCATAATCGTCAAAATTCCGATCGAACAAGACTTTATTCTTTACGACGTCTTCACATTTAACTTTAACCCGAACCGTCACTTTATACTCCGTAACCGCTTCCCCTGATTTAACCACAGCGGGAGCGGTATTAATGGAATTGATCGAACCGGTCAGCACTAAATCCGCTTTGGTCTCATCCTCTAAACGCAGTGTATTGTCTTCGATAAAAGCATTGGTCAGCATATCGGTTAGTTTTTCACGGACTCCGGCATTGGGGGTACGGTCGTTAAATAAGGGAATGGCAATGGATTTTAAATGCGAAGGCAGCGCCCCTTTAAATGAATAATAGCCGCAGGAACTGAGTAGTAAGCCTATCATTAGCAAAAATACGGCGCTTTTTCCCGAATAACAAAGACGGCTCATAATCCGTACTCATTAATTTTACGGTACAGAGTGCGTTCACTTATCTGCAGGGCACGGGCGGTTTTGCGTCTGCTGCCCATATATTTTTCCAGTGTCTCTTTTATCAGCTGCCGTTCCATTCCGCTCATCGTGCTGGGCGGCACCGCATTGCCGTTATCTTTGGAGCCCGGGGCCGAATTCCCCATAACCGTATTGGCCCGGTCGGCCATCAAACGACTGAGCATTTCCTTTACTTCGGTCATATCTAACTTTAATGAAATTAAGGTACGATAGATTAGTTCGCGTTCGGCCTGATCCGGCGTTTTATTGAGCGGCACGGGCAGGTTTTCGGATTCCATTGTCTGCTGCTGTATGTTGAGGGAAGAGAGGACATAGCCCGGACGTACCACTTCTCCCTTATTTAAGATAATGGCCGTTTCTACAAAATTACGCAGTTCACGAACATTACCCGGCCAATGATAGCGCATAAGGGTATCTACCGCTTCCGGGGCAAATCCCTTAAACGGAATATTATTATTTTCGGTATATTCCGAAGCAAATATTTTTACAAAATGGGGAATGTCATTCAGATGTTTGCGCAAAGGCGGAATGTTCAGCGTAATTGCTTTCAGCCGGTAATACAAATCACGGCGAAATTCATTATTTTGTACCGCGTGTTCGAGATTTTTATTGGTGGCCGCAATAATGCGCACATCCACTTTAAAACTATCTGTTCCGCCAACCCGCATCACTTCCGAGGTTTCCAGAACCCGCAAGAGTTTAACCTGTGTATTCAGCGGCATTTCGCCTATTTCATCCAAAAAAATAGTACCACGGTTCGCCGCTTCGAAATAGCCTTTTTTCTGGCCTACCGCCCCGGTAAAAGATCCCCGTTCGTGGCCGAATAATTCCGATTCTAAAATACCTTCGGGAATAGCGCCGCAATTCACCGAAATAAGCGGCTTGTTAGCACGCCGGCTTAGCTGGTGAATGGCGTTGGCCACCACTTCTTTTCCGGTACCGCTTTCGCCGATGATTAAAACGGACAGTTCTGTAGGGGCAACCGTAATAAGTGTCCGGACTATTTCTTCTACTTCTGCCGATTTGCCGAAAAAACCGATTTGCTTTTGAATTGTTTCGATGGAGGCGGTATTATCCTGCAAAGGAATTCCTTCTGGTTTTAAAATTCTGAATAAAGCAATTTATTAATTATTACCCATCAAATCAATGCACGATTAAGCAAATATTCCACAATCCGGTTTACATCCATCCCCTCGGCTTCGGCGCCATAGGAAAGGACAAGCCGATGGCGCAAAACGGGAACGGCCATTGCCCGGATATCATCCAAATCCGGAGTAAAACGGTTGTGTAGTAAAGCCCGTACTTTGGCTCCCAAAACCAGATACTGCGATGCGCGGGGGCCAGCCCCCCAGCGGATCCATTCATTAATTTTCGGATCACCATCCGCCCCGCCCGGCCGCGTGGCTGCGCTTAATTTTACAGCTGCTTCGATAACCGTGTCCGCTACCGGCACACGACGGACTAATTTTTGGAATTTGAGAATATCCTCTTTATGCAGCACGGTCTTTACCGACGGCTCCTCTTCAAATGTGGTTCTACGGACAATTTCCATCTCGTCAGCAAATTCCGGATAATCCAGCCAAAGGCTGAACATAAAACGATCTAACTGTGCTTCCGGCAGCGGATAGGTGCCTTCCTGTTCGATGGGGTTCTGAGTGGCTAACACAAAAAACGGCTCATCTAATGCAAAGGTCTGTCCCGAAGCGGTAACCCGGTATTCCTGCATCGCCTCTAACAGAGCACTCTGGGTTTTAGGCGGCGTACGGTTAATTTCATCGGCCAAAACCACATTGGCAAATAAGGGACCTTTAATAAATTTAAAAGCTTTTTGTCCGGTGGATTTATCTTCTTCTAATATTTCGGTACCGGTAATATCCGAAGGCATTAAATCCGGTGTGAACTGGATGCGCGAAAACTGCAACCCCAGGGCCTGTCCCAGAGAACGGATGATCAACGTTTTGGCAAGGCCGGGAACCCCGATCAGCAGGCAGTGTCCCTTTGCAAACAGAGCGGTTAACAGGTGTTCCAGAATGAGTTCCTGACCGACGATCATCTGGCCCATTTCCGATAAAATTGCCTGATAGGCCTGTTGAATCTGTTCGGCTGTCTGCACATCTTTACGTTCTGAATTCATCCGTTACTGCCCCTTGAGATTTATTTGCTAATTGGTTAAATTTTTGGCGAACTTATACCAATATAATTTTAAAAGCAAATTGGAGTCCGTCATACAGAGCGTATTAGATTTAAATCCGGAACAGATAGAAGCGTATTTCTTAAACATCGGAGAACCCAAATTCAGAAGCGCTCAGTTATGGAAGGGCATATATTCCGCGGGCTATACCGATTTTTCGCAATTTACCGTTTTTACAAAATCCCTGCGTGAAAAACTTACCTCCGATTTTAGCCTTCGTACCTTTACCCTGCTCGACACGACCACTTCCCCTGTGGATGAAACAGTGAAATTTTTATGGCAGATGAAAGACGGTTATAAAATTGAAAGTGTGATAATTTATGAAGGGAAACGGGTTACTTTTTGCATTTCCTCACAAGTGGGCTGCCCGTTAGACTGTAAATTTTGTGCGACCGGTAAGATGGGTCTGCTTCGCAATCTGACTTATGCCGAAATTGTGGAACAGGTGATGCAAATGAAAGCACTCAGTAAATATCCCCCGACGAATATAGTTTATATGGGAATGGGCGAACCTATGCTCAATTACGATGCTGTGATGCAGGCCGCGGATATTTTAAGCGAGCCCGAGGGAATGGCTTTTAGTAGAAAAAAAATAACCATTTCCACCAGCGGCATCATTACCGGTATTAACCGGATGGCGGATGAAGATCAACCCTATTCATTGGCCATTTCGCTAAATGCACCGAATCAGAAAACCCGTGAAGAGGTTATGCCTATCGCCCGGAAATACCCGCTTAATGAATTACTGCAAGCTGCCAGACGGTATACAAAAAAAACAAAGAAACGCATCACCTTCGAATATGTTCTGATGGACGGTATCAACACCAGCGATGCCGATGCCCAGGCCTTAATTGAACTGACCAGAGGGATTCCCTGCCGTATCAATATTATCCCTTGCAATTCGGATGATCCGCGTTACCAGCCGCCATCCGATACAGTTATTCAGCATTTCGACCGGCTGGTCAACAAAAACCACCGTACCATTACCATTCGCAATCGTAAAGGCTGGGAAATTCAGGCCGCCTGCGGTCAACTTTACGCTGCGAATGAAAAAAACAAATAAAACGTCCCGTATAAAAACCTTCTAATGATGGAGTAATGTATGTACATTATCTTATTTGGCGCACCCGGAGTAGGCAAAGGCACACAGGCAAAGAAAATCAGTAAAGACTATGGAATTCCTCAAATTTCAACCGGCGATATGCTGCGCGAAGCAGTACGCGGAAAAACCGAACTCGGCAAAAAGGCAGAAGCCATTATGAACCGCGGCGAATTAGTGCCGGATGAACTGATGCTGAATCTCATCCGTGAACGTATTTCCAGACCGGATTGCGCCAAGGGTTTAATTTTAGACGGTTTCCCCCGCACGACGCCTCAGGCGGAAGAATTGTCGGAATTAATGGGCGAAATGCAGCTGCCTCCGTTTACCTGTATCGAAATCACCGTTCCGAACGAAAAAATTATCAACCGGCTTTCTTCGCGAATGACCTGTAGTCAATGCGGAAAAGATTATAATCCGGCTATACACCAGATCCCCGCCGATATGAAATGCACCAAATGCGGCGGTACCATTATCACCCGTTCGGATGATAACGCGGAAACTATCCAGAAGCGGCTTAATGTCTATAATGAGCAAACCGCACCCGTAAAATATTTTTATAAAGATAAGGGACGGTTTTTCAGTATCGATGGCGACCGGGATGTAATGGAAGTATATACTTCCATTTCCGAAATATTAGGCGGCATTGCGTAATAGCTATTTATAGAGTTAAACACTAATGAGAATTTTTATAATTCTTCTTGTTGTTATAAATAGCTCATTCCCACACAAAGTGGCCGGTTCGTGGTAACTCCTTCTCTAACAAGGAAAAGGGGAACTTTCTTTTCTCCCTCTTCTTCCAGGAGAGGGTGTTGCAGTTTCTAAGATTTCTCGCTTATTTCTTCGAAATTCACTCGAAATGACACAGAATGCCTGTCATTTCGAACGAAAAGGAGGATTAAATCCG
>JANTFQ010000137.1 GCA_024763405.1 Calditrichaceae bacterium | reverse complement strand
TGGTCACGTGCGTATCCGAACGGAACAATCCTAATAAAGATCGTCACGTCGCTTACGCTCCTCACGAGGACAATTCAAAATTGTTCAGACTAAGTATTGGTTTCATTCAGCAGAAAAATATAGCATCTATCAGTCAGATTCTAAAAAATAGTCCCCGAACGCACTGAGAAATATTGAAACTCCGTGTCCTCTGTGTCAAAATCAATTATTCTGTTAGGGCGCAAGCCGGAATGTGTATCAACCTAAATACACATTTTTCATGCTTTTAAAAATGGTATCCACATCCGAGTACTGCGCCTTCCAGCCCAGCTTCTCAAACGCTAATGCGGAGGATGCCACCAGATTTCCGGGATCGCCTTCCCTGCGGCCGACGATTTTATAATTCACTTTCCGACCACTGCTTTTTTCGGCGGACTTAATAACATCCAAAACACTGTACCCTTTTTCCGCGCCGAGATTAACCACCAGACTTTCTTCTTTTTCATTCAGATAGCGCAACGCCAGAACATGTGCCGTAGCCAAATCGCTCACATGAATATAATCACGGATGCAAGTCCCGTCCGGCGTATCGTAATCATTACCAAACACCTGCATTTGCGCCCGCTCTCCTGCCGCCGTTTCCATCACAATGGGTGAAAGATTGGCCGGATTTTTCTCCCTGCCGTTCAGGCGGCCTTTTACATCATAACCGGTGGCGTTAAAATAGCGCAGCGCGGCATAGCGGATACCTTTTAGCTTATCGTACCATTTTAAATTTTCTTCGATGGCCAGCTTGGTATAGCCGTAGTAATTTTCAGGAACGGTAGGATGTTTTTCATCGATGGGCAAATATTGTGGATTTCCATAAACCGCCGCAGAAGATGAAAAGACAAAATTTTTCACGTTGAATTTAAGCATATACTTTAAAAGGTTCAGCGTGCCACAAATATTATTTTTTGCGTATTTATCCGGATCTTCCATGGATTCACCGGCCGCTTTCCAGGCGGCAAAATGAAAGACAGCATTTACGTTATGGGCAAAGGCTTTTTCCAAATCCGCTTCGTTGCGAATATCGCCCTCTATCACATCGCTGACCCGGCTGTCAATATTCTGCCGCAGGCCCAGTGAAAAATTATCGATGATAACCACTTCGTAACCTTCGTCGCAGAGCTGTTTTACTACGTGACTGCCAATATAACCGGCACCACCCGTTACCAGAATTTTAGTATTATCGGACATGGATTCCCTCATATTTAGTTTGGTTTTATACAGCCTATCTACGGCTTAAAATCAGAAATATTGAGTCGTTGTATTTTAGGAAATAGAATAAATTTATGGAATATCAAACGGCTGCCAGACAATTATTCAAGTAAAAGCAGCTGCGGCAGTTTTTCCAAAACATTTTGAAAGTCAGCGGGTAGTTCCGTTTCAAAAGAGACTTCCTCGTCGCTGCCGGGATGAATAAAGGACAGCTTTTTTGCGTGCAGTGCCTGGCGCGGTAGTATTTTTAAAATATGCTTACCGCGTTTCTGTAGGTTTGGCGGCAATCCCTTTAACTGCGAATCCCGTCCGTTATAATCGCCATCACCTAAAACCGGATGATGCAGAAAATTCATATGCACCCGTATTTGATGCGTTCGTCCCGTATCGAGTTTCAGTTCCAATAGAGACATATACATAAAATCCCGCAATACCTTCCAATGAGTTACGGCATGCTTACCCGTTCTTGCGGCAGCAAATTTAGTGGGATCACGCCGGCTGCGATCAATAAACGTATCTACGGTACCGGATTCCTCGTCAAACCGGCCCCAGACCAGACTCCAGTAGGTACGGTGAATGGTGCGTTCATCAAATTGAGCTCGCAGGTGCCGCATCGCCTGTTCGGTTTTGGCCACGACCATTAGACCGGATGTGAATTTATCCAGGCGGTGTACAATTCCCGGCCGGTCGCTCTGTCCGAATTCCGGAAGGTTTTTTGTATGAAACAGGAGCGCGTTTACCAGGGTGTCATTCTCTGTCCCCTTTCCCGGATGGACGGCAATACCGGCTTCTTTATTTACAACCAGAATATGATCATCTTCATAAACAATTTCGAGAGGAAGGTCGGCGGGTTCCAGGGTCATTTCATCGCGGTGGAACGTTATGGCAATTTGATCCGCTTCTCTCAGAATGTAGCCACTTTTAACAAAAGAACCATTAACCAGCACATATTTCTGTTTACAAAGTTTGTTAAAATAAGAACGGGAAAAATCCGAATAATGTTCTGACAGGAACTGATCAATCCGTTTCCCTGCAGCGGAACTGTGGACTTCAAAAGTATCGGTTTTATCCATTAGTGGAGTCAGCCGGTGTTTTTAATGCGGGTTTGAGCGGATCGCCGACAATTAAAATATAACCGATCAGAATAATCATTCCAATCGATACCGCCATGTCGGCAACATTGAAGACGGGCCAGCGGGTCATATAATACCCCTGAAAATGCAGGCCCAAAAAATGAAAGGACGGGATGGAGACATCAAAAAATTCAAAATCGAAAAGGTCAACCACTTTTCCACGCAGAATGCGGTCTGCGAGGTTACCGATTGCCCCGGCAGTGATCAAACTAAGCGCTAACTGCAGCAGCCAGTTTTCATTACGCATACGGTATAAATAGTAAAACACCAGCGCGACGGCAATGAGAGAAAACCCCATAAATATAAAAGTATTATCGAATCGGATACCAAACGCCATGCCCGGATTTTCCACATAGGTTATGCGGAAAAAATCGCCAAGCACCGGAAAGGACTGACCAAGATACATGGATGTTTTAATGATATATTTTACCACATGATCGAGTACTAAAACCACGGCGATAATAATACCCATCCAATAGAAAGGCATTTGTTTTTTCATGTCCGCTTACGATTCCTTTATCTTGCAGTCGTAGCAGATAGTGGTTGTGGGCACCGCTTCTAATCGTTCACGGCCGATGTCTTTGCCGCACACCCGGCAAATACCAAACGTACCAAGTTTGATGCGTTCAAAAGCATCATCGAGCTGCTTTAAATACTTTTCTTCCCGGGCATAAAACATAAAAGCTTTTTCCCGTTCCTGAGCATCGGTTCCCTGATCAGCCATGTGAAATGAATACGCAGAATGATCACCGGAAGCTTCTTTAGTCGTTGTCTCCCGTACAATTTTTTTATAATAATCTACATTCTTTTTACATTCTTCATATTTTCCCTGAAGAATTTTTTCGAATTGTACCAGATCTTTTTTAGTCATAGGTCCTCCCTGAGGAATTATATTTTAGCCAGGCCAATTAAAAAGGTCTGTTTCTCGATTTCTGTTTCTTTTTTATAGGCAGTGTTAATTTCGCAAAATTGAATCTCATCGGCAAGTGTTTCGTTACAAATATATGCTTTTTGCCGCTTCAATGCATCTGTTTCTTTTTCTTTCATATCCTGCACCTGAATGCGGATATGATCGGTTACCTCGAATCCGGCTTCTTTACGGAAATTCTGAATACGATTTACAAACTCACGGGCAAATCCCTCTTCCAGCAGTTCCGCACTCAAATGGGTATTGAGGGCAACGGTGATAGAGCGGTCCGACTGAGCGCTGAAACCCTCTTTCGCGTGTGCCGTAATTTCAATATCTTCCGGTTCCAGCCGAAATTCATGGCCGTCAATCAGGATATGCTCGTAGCCGTTCTGCAGGAAAGATTGAATCTGCGCGGCGTCAAAGTTTTTAACGGCCGAGGCGATACGTCCCATCAGTTTCCCTGCTTTACTGCCTAAAACCCGGAAATTCGGTTTGGCCGCTAGGGTTACAATTTCCGTAGAATCGGTTCCTAAAATGACTTCTTTTACGTTTAGTTCGTCGCTGATGATTTGTGCCATTTCCCGGACATATTCCCGTTCCTGTTCTTTTTCCGAGACAAATATTAATTCGGCCAGAGGCTGTCGTACTTTAATCTGCGCTTCGTTGCGCAGCGCGCGGGCAATGGTTACCACCTGCTGTGCAAGATGCATTTTTTCTTCGAGTGGTGCATCGATTTGCGCCTTTTGTACTTCCGAAAGGCTGGGATATGCGGCCAGATGAATACTCTGTTCCTCTTTCCCTGCAGTCAGATTCAGATACAATTCATCGCTGATAAAGGGTGCGTACGGCGCAATCAGTTTATTCACCGTCAAAAGGACTTCGTGCAGGGTTTGGTAAGCGGCGCGTTTGTCGTCCGATTCCCCGGATTTCCAGAAACGGCGGCGGTTACGACGCACATACCAGTTGGAAACATCGTCGATCAGATACTCGGAAATAAGGCGCGCGGCACGGGTTAAATCAAACTTTTCAAAGAAATCTTCCGACTGCTGTATCACAGTGTACAAGCGTGATAAAATCCAACGATCAATTTCGGGACGCTGATCAAACGGTACCGGTTGTTCGGCCGGATCAAAATGGTCAATATTGGCATAAAGCGCAAAAAAGGAATAGGTATTTAACAGCGTGTTCATAAATTTCCGCTGTATTTCCATAACCCCTTCCGGATCGAATTTTTTCGGAGTCCACGGCGATGAAACACTCATTAAATACCAGCGGATGGTGTCGGCCCCAAAGCGGGCAATCATCTCCTGCGGATCGACGGCGTTCCCCCTGGATTTACTCATCTTCTGACCGTTTTTATCGAGAATCAGCTCGTTCACCACGATATTTTTGTAGGCCGGTTCATCAAACAGCAGCGTCGAAATAGCCAGGAGGGAATAAAACCAGCCGCGGGTCTGATCGATCCCTTCGCAGATAAAATCGGCCGGAAAGCGCTTCTCAAATTTTTCTTTATTTTCAAACGGATAGTGCCATTGGGCGATGGGCATACTTCCGGAATCGAACCAGCAGTCGATAACTTCCGGTACCCGCTTCATCGAACCACCGCATTCCGTACACTTTAAAGTTACATCATCCACATAGGGCCGGTGTAAATCGACCTTTTTCTTCTCATCGGCGCTTAAATTTTCGGCCCGTTCAAATAATTCATCAATGGAACTAACCGCATCCTGATGACCGCAGGACTCGCAGGTCCAGATATTTAGAGGCGTTCCCCAGTAACGATCACGGGAAAGGCTCCAGTCCACGTTATTTTTCAGCCATTCGCCAAAACGCCCTTCACCCACTTCTTTGGGATACCAGTTGATTTTGGAATTATTGCTGAGCATTGCCTCTTTAAATTTGGATGTTTCAATATACCAGGATTCCCGGGCATAATAGAGCAGCGGTGACTGACAACGCCAGCAGTGCGGATAACTATGCTCGATGGTTTTCTTTTTTACCAGAATACCCCGTGCCCGCAGATCGGCTATGATTTTTTCGTCGGCCTTTTTAACGAACATTCCGGCATAATCGGTAACTTCTGCGGTAAACGAACCGGTGGCGTCTACGGGGCGTATCACCGGCAAGCCGTATTTGCGACCCAACTGGTTATCGTCTTCGCCAAAAGCCGGAGCGATATGCACGATGCCGGTACCGTCTTCGGTGGTAACGAAATCTCCTTCCGTTACATAAAAAGCGTCTTTATCCACTTCCACAAAATCAAAGATACGTTTATATCGTTTCCCGGCCAGTTCGGAACCCTTGTATGTTTTTTCTACGGTGTAGGTGCCTTCTTCAAATAAATCGCCGACACGCGCAGTGGCAATAATATATTTTTTACCATTTTCATCCGCTATTAAGGAGTATTCCACGTCGGAACCAACGGCAAGCGCCACATTGGAAATCAGCGTCCAGGGGGTTGTGGTCCAGACCAGAAAATAGGTATCCGCTTCATCCTGCAATTCCATGGTTACATAAATGGAAGGATCTTTTACTTCTTTATACCCCTGCGAAACTTCGTGACTGGAAAGCGGTGTTTCACAGCGTGGACAGTACGGTAAAATTTTAAAACCCTGATAGATCAGTTTTTTATCCCAAAGCTGTTTTAAAATCCACCATACCGATTCAATATAATCATTCTCGTAGGTGATATACGGATTTTCCAAATCCAGCCAGTACCCGATGCGTTCCGTTAAGACGTCCCAGTCGGATTTATAATTGAACACACTGTGGCGGCACATGGCATTAAATTCACTGATACCGTATTCTTCGATCTGCTCTTTCCCATTAATTTTGAGTTGTTTCTCCACTTCGATTTCCACGGGAAGGCCGTGTGTATCCCAGCCTGCTTTACGGTGCACATAGTGGCCTGTCATAGTTTTATGGCGGCAAACCACATCTTTTACCGTCCGCGCCATCACGTGATGAATCCCCGGCTTGCCGTTTGCGGTAGGCGGACCTTCGAAGAACACGAAGTTCTCACCGTCTTTGGTTTTTTCCAGGGTTTTCTTAAATATATTTTCTTTCTGCCAACGTTGCAGAACATTTTCTTCCATTTCGGGCAGTTTAAAATTTTTGGGAATTTCGGGGAACATCTTTTTCCTTGCTTTTTCTTTAAATGATACTATTATTTACAGCTGGTTCGAACTAAAAGATACCGATTTTATTTACGGGAAACAGTCCTCGGTATTTTCGCGAAGTTCGTATCTCTTAATGGCCACCTTTAAGATTTTTATCGCTATCTCAACAGTGCCAATTTAAAATTTGTTCAGATTCTCTATTTTAGGTAGAAAGCCGTTTCACGACCCCGCATAAGAGCAGGGTTAATTTGGGTTC
>JANTFQ010000136.1 GCA_024763405.1 Calditrichaceae bacterium | reverse complement strand
CGCGCTTCTTTGGATTGGATTTTAATATTCAGCTCGTTGGCTTTTTTGAGCATATAGCTGCAAATTTCATAGGCTTTTTGCGGATCTTCCTTATAATCAAACGAAACAGTTACAGACTGATCGTCATAATTCATTTCAGTGGAAATATTGTCAGACAACATCTCACGGGTTTTAAAAAGGTATTCCTGTTCATACACTTCCTGTAAATGAAATTTCGCAATCACATCATCTAAAAACACACGGCTGCTGAAAATAGAATTTAAACGCTCATTGCCGATAACTCCCGGTGTTCCCAGGTCAATTGGAACATTTCCAAGCACGGCACTCATATCAACATTCAACCCACCGCTCTGCTCCGGGAAAAAGACTTTAGCGCTGGACCGGTACCACAGCGGAAGCAGCAAACTGACAATCAACGAAAGAACCGCAGACACAATAAATGTATAGAGTAGTAGCTTTTTATACTTTAAAATTGTTTCTAAAAAATCCAGGAAATCACGTTTTTTTTCCATCTTCTCTTTTCCGTATTCGTCTATCTGGAATATATGGAGTATGTTGACAGTAGAATACTGGCAACGGGAATAATGATACCGATATAATCGCGAATAATAGCCCGGCTTTTACGGGGTACAATAATCGTATCGCCCTTTTTTACCGGCACATCTCCGCCTCTCAAAACTTCATTGGTGCCCGGCCGGACTACCATCACGTATTCACTACTTTTAGCCCTTTCCAGCACCCCGGCCCGCCCGATATAATCATTAGCAGTCAAATTTACATTATAGGGATAGGCACCGGGAATTCTTACATCTCCCTGAACATACACATAGGTATTCAGATCGGGTATGATGAGCCGGTCTTTCGTTTGCAGTTTAAAAGTGCTGAATTCCTCGTAGTGGTTTTGCAAATCGATATTTATTCTTTTTCCATCCCGCAGTAAAATCAGACCGGAGAGATTAATAACAGAATTATAGGCGGAAATGCGGCGCATAAAAGGGGCCAGGGTTTCACCCTCGACCAAAGAAAAATATTTAATTGTACTTTTATCTTCCGGGATATGCGTTACGAAAGCTGCACGTTTCACAGCCTGTTCGGATTTATTTTCCACAACGATGTAGGGCTTAGACAAATCAACCATCGGTACATAAATCATGTCCCCGCTGTGCAGTAACGGATTATTTTTTTTATCAGCCTCCAAATAAAACAGAGACAGGTTCACCGTATCACAGGTATTGTCGAGATGCCTAATTTCAACCTTCGTCTCATCAGACCAATTTTTAGGCCCACCGCTCAGGTCCAGCACATCCGAAGCACGATCCGTACCCTGAACAAAATATGTACCGGGCGAAAAAACAGCGCCGGTCAAATAAACTCTAAACTTTTTCATTCCATAAAAACTGACCGAGGCTTCGATATCAAGATATATTTTTTTTATCTTTTGTAATATTTTTTTCTTTGCCTCTTTCAGATTTAACGCGTTTAAATCAATCTGACCAAGTGAAGGAATCACGACCGTACCGTCGGGGGCAACGACCGCCTGATATTCATTTTCGAACTGTCCGAAAACATTAATCAGAAAGATGTCACCGGGGCCGACAATATAATCCAATTCATTAACAGTCTGTTCCAGCACCTGGGGAACAACGGAGCGCATAAAAGTCCGGTTTTTATAGAGCTGCTCCATCGAACCCTTATAATCAAAACTTTCCCTTTCCCGGAAAAGAGAACTATTCTCTTTTGAATCCGAATTTTGCGCGACTAAAATCCCCGCCAGGATCAGGATGCTAAAAATTATATTTTTCAAGAAAGACCTCTCTGTAAAAGGTTCTGCTTCATTGCCCGTTTAATTTGTAAAATACCAAAATTTCTTTGATTTTCCTATTTTTGTCAAGGATAATATCAGTCGCCGTCGTCTTTCTTAGACGCGTCAATATCCCGCTTTAAAATCTGCAATAATTCCGCCGCGGCTTTTTGCTCCGCCTTTTTTTTACTCTTCCCACTGCCCCGGGCATTGCGTTTATCGGGAAGTTCCGCGGATACAAAAAATTGTTTTTGATGATCGGGACCTGTTTCTTTTAACACCCGGTAGATGGGAACACCCAGACCATTTGCCTGGGATAATTCCAGCAAGGTCGATTTATAATTAAAGTTAGATTTCTGAGCTAACAGTTCATCGGTCCGTTTTAACAGGAATGCATATATAAATTTTTCCGCTGCGGCATATCCGCCATCCAGATAGATCGCCCCCAACACCGCTTCAAATAAATTTGCAAGGTTGGAAGGACGCGTCCGCCCTCCGGTTTTTTCTTCGCCTTTATTTAACAGTAAAAAATCGCCCAACTCTAATTCTGCGGCTATTTTCCCCAGCACAAGACGCGAAACGAGGATGGAACGTTTTTGCGATAAAAGTCCCTCGTCTTCTGTTTTAAAACGATGGTATAAATAGTCCGTGGTAATCAGCTCTAAAACGGCGTCGCCTAACAGTTCTAACCGTTCATTGGAATTGTATTCATTTTCGTTGGTAATACTAAGATAGGAACGGTGCTTTACCGACAGCAGGAGTAGTTGTTTGTTTTTAAAAGTATATTGAAGAATTTTTTCCAAAGGTTTTAAATCGATCGGTAAGTTTGATTGCTTAGAACGCTGCGGGCTTCCAATCCTTTGGAATATATTTTTTATCATCTGCGCTGCTTTTCTCATTAATAAAAGCAAAAGGCGGAAATACATCCGCCCTTTATTATTTATATTTTTTTACACACAAACAGACATTATGTCCGCCGAAACCAAATGAATTACTCAGCGTCGCGTTTACTTCGTGTGCAATCATTGCGTTGGGAACATAATTTAAGTCACAGTCCGGATCCGGAAATTCATAATTAATGGTGGGCGGTATTTTATTTTCCAGAACGGAATACACCGCCGCGATAAATTCCACTCCGGCAGAAGCACCCAAAAGATGACCAGTCATCGATTTGGTAGAACTGATACTCATGTCGTAAGCCCGTTTGCCAAACACCGTTTTAATGGCCGCCGTCTCATTGCGGTCATTGGCGCTGGTCGACGTGCCGTGCGCGTTAATATAATCAATATCATCCGGCTGCAGTCCGGCATCTTTTACCGCTCCACGCATAGCGCGTACGGCGCCCTCACCTTCCGGCGCCGGCATCGTAATATGATGGGCATCCGCCGTAAAGGCCATTCCGGAAAATTCTGCGTAAATTTTCGCTCCGCGGGCCAGGGCGTGTTCCAGCTCTTCCAGTACAATTACCGCGGCGCCTTCGCCCATTACAAAACCGCTGCGTTCAGCGTCAAAGGGACGGCTGGCTTTTTGCGGTTCATCATTACGGGTAGAAATTGCTTTCATAGAATTAAAGCCCGCTACTCCCATTGGACTAATAGCCGCTTCAGCCCCGCCTGCCAGCATAATATCGGCATCGCCGTACTGAATCGCGCGCAGCGAAGAACCGAGCGCGTGCCCCGCAGAAGCGCAGGCAGATACCGTGCCGTAATTAGGGCCTTTTAAATTATATTTAATGGAAACATAGCCGGAAGCAATATCTCCGATCATCATCGGAATAAAAAAAGGACTAACCCGCCGGGGACCCTTGTTAAGTAATTTGGAGTGTTCTTCTTCGAATGACAACATTCCGCCGATTCCCGATCCGATGATAACACCGATTCGATCGCGATCTTCCTTTGAAAAATCCAGTCCGGAATTATTAACCGCCTCTTCGGCGGCAATCATTGCAAACTGCGTGTAACGATCCATCTTCCGGGCTTCTTTTTTATCAAAATGATTCAGTGGATCATAATCCTTAACTTCTGCGCCAATTTTTGTGGTATAATCTTCCGTATCAAAAATGGTGATTTTACCGACACCGCTAACCCCGGCCAGCATTGCCTTCCAGGTTTCTTCTGCCGAGTTACCCAGCGGAGAGAGACTGCCCATACCGGTAACGACAACCCTGCGTTTATTCATAAAAGTACCCTTATTTCTGTCATCTCCTGAAACGGGCATAAAACGAAACCGCTGCCCGCCTAAATACACAGAAGCAATTCCACCTTCAGGTGAAATTGCTTCTGCAAATGCTGTCTATTTATAAACTCTTGATTTTAGCCGATTTTTGCCGTTAAGCTGGCGATTGCATCACCGACGGTACGCAGTTTTTCTGCTTCTTCATCGGGAATTTCAATGTCAAACTTATCTTCAAAAGCCATTACCAGTTCTACGGTGTCCAGGCTGTCTGCGCCTAAATCATCAATAAAAGAGGCTTCCGGCTTTACCTGATCTTCATCAACGCCTAATTGGTCAACGATGATTTCTTTTACCTGTGCTGCGATATCCATTTTTTTCTCCTGATTTGATTGAGTGTTTATTTACGATTTTAAATAACCATTCCGCCACTTACATTCATTGTGGTGCCCGTAATATAAGCCGCTGACGGTGAAATTAAAAATGCAGCTGCATTGGCAATATCCTCGGGTGTGCCGCCGCGTTTTAAAGGAATTTGTTTCAGATATTCATTTTTGACATCGTCGGATAATTTATCGGTCATCTCGGTAATAATAAATCCCGGTGCAATCGCGTTAACGGTGATATTACGGGGACCCAATTCCCTGGCCATTGTTTTGGTCAGGGCCATTACACCCGCCTTGGAAGAAGCATAGTTGGCCTGGCCGGCGGTTCCCAGAATGCCGCTGACAGATGCAATATTGACGATTCGTCCAAAACGTTTTTTCATCATTGCTTTTGCCGCCTGCTGTGAACAGAGAAAGGTGCCTTTTAAATTGATATTTAAAACCATATCCCAGTCCGCCTCGGACATCCGAATGGAAAGATTATCACGGGTGATCCCGGCATTGTTCACCAGATAGTCGATGGCTCCAAAGGTCTCAACCGTTTTCTGAATCAGTTCAGCGGCGTCATCCGCATTGGAAACATCCGATTTTACGGCCAGTGTTTTAACACCAAGGGCTTGCAGCTCTTTAGCCGTTTCAATGGCTGCTTCTTCCATAATGTCAGAAACGACTACATTTATTCCGGATTCAGCAAATTTTTTAGCAATCGCTTTACCGATTCCTCTTGCAGAACCTGTAACAACGGCCGTTCTGGTTTGTTCACTCATATGGTTTCTCCCAGATTTTCGATGGTTTCTGTTGTTCCTATTGCACTGCACAAAAACTGACGGTTTATGCGTTTTTGCAGTCCTTTTAACACTTTGCCCGGCCCGATTTCATAAAACGGCTGATAACCATCGGCAATCATATTCTCGACGATGGTCTGCCAGAGGACAGGCTTGGTAAGCTGCTGAACAAGCAACTGCCTAATTTTTGCGGCATCCTGCACTGGTGCGGCTTCCACATTGGAATAAACGGGAATTTGCGGATTTTGAATTTCTACCGTATCGAGAACTGTTTTTAATCCGTCCTGCGCCGTCTGCATCAGCGGGCTGTGAAACGCGCCGGAGACGACCAGTTCCACCGCCTTTTTGGCGCCGGCTTCTTTGGCTTTTACAATGGCTTCCTGTACGGCCGCGGTTTCTCCGGAAATGGCAATTTGTCCCGGTGAATTAAAATTAGCCGGCTGAACAATTCCTATTTCCGCAACAGCAGTACAGATTTCTTCCACCTGTTCCGGAGCAAGCCCGATAATCGCCGCCATCGTGCCCGGCTGTTCCTTCCCGGCTTTAAACATAAGCCTGCCGCGCTCTTTAACAATTTTCAAACCGTCTTCAAAGGAAAGTGCTCCCGCCGCGGTCAAAGCGCTGTATTCACCCAAACTGTGCCCGGCCGCTGCTGCGGGGGAAAATCCTTTTTCTTTCAGAATTTCAAAAACCGCGACACTATGCACATAGATAGCCGGCTGGGTGATATAGGTCTGCTTTAATTCTTCTTCGGGGCCTTCGAAACAAATCGTCTTAAGATCCAATTCCATCAAATCATTGGCGATATTAAACAGGCGCCGCGCAGAATCATACGCATCATATAAATCTTTTCCCATTCCCACAAACTGCGAAGCCTGCCCGGGAAAGATAAAAGCTGGTTTCATTTGTCAACTCTATATTTTTAATGTAATCGAGCGGGTTGCTCATTTATCAGGTTTCTGTAAACCTATATTACATTTTATTTCATATTAAAACAAGTTAGATTTTTTAAGGCTTTGGAATTCCCCAGCGGAACAGCGAGCTGCCCCAGGTAAAACCACCGCCGAATGTGGCAAAAAGAACCAGGTCGCCGGTATCCAGTTTGCCCTGTTCATACGCTTCCGAAAGCGCCAAAGGAATCGTGGCCGCCGTGGTGTTTCCGAATTTATTAATATTGATCATCACCTTATCGTAATCAATACCAAGCCGTTTAACTGCTCCGTCGATAATACGTAAATTTGCCTGGTGCGGTACAAAGAGCGTTAAATCATCACCCGTCAAATTATTACGTTTTAAAACATCAACCGCAACTTCGGCCATTTTTTTAACGGCAAATTTAAAAACCGATTTCCCGTCCTGGTAAATAAAATGCCAGTCATTGGCAATGGTCTCTAGTGAAGCGGGATTTAAACTGCCGCCAGCCTTCATCATCAAATAATCGGCGCCACTGCCATCGGAGAACTGCATTGAATCGATATAACCAATTTCTTCGTCTTCCGTAGGTTCAAGTAAAACGGCCCCGGCAGCATCTCCAAACAGAACGCAGGTATT
>JANTFQ010000135.1 GCA_024763405.1 Calditrichaceae bacterium | reverse complement strand
TCTTTATTAACCTCGACAACAGTGCCGCCATCATAGGCATCCGTTACAGGAACACCATCTATCCAATAGGCGATTTCACCGGAGCGCCCACCCCGCATATGTCCGTCTACATATCCTGCCTGCAAAGATAATACTTCCGAAATTTCGGTTACGGGCAAAGCGGCAATTTCTTCTGAACCGACTACGGCGGTTGTGGCGGTTACATCTTTCTGCACAGCCTGACGCTTCGCCACAACGGTAATCGTTTCGGCAATTTCTAATGTTTTGGGTGACAGTTTAACATCTATTTTTGAGGTTAAATCAACCGATACACGCACATCTTTAACTTCTGTAGTATTATATCCAATATACATGGCCTGTATGGTATAATTCCCGGGTGGTATATTTAGAATCGTGTAGTATCCATCAAAATCTGTAGAAGCACCGTACGGTGAATCTTTAATCAGGACATTTGCCCCAATTAACGGCTCACCCGTTTCGCTATCTAATATTTGTCCGGCTATCTTTCCGGTATTTCCAGCCATTGCCTGTAAAAATGCCAGCAATATTATTAGAAGTATTTTAACGCTATGAAACTTATACATTAATCCTCCGCAGTGCTGATTCTAAGACTGTGGCGTCCTAAGCAAGGTCTTTATGTGTTTTTCCCATGAGTGCAGTCCCATAAAATTATGCACCGGCGCCGCCACGAGCCGGTTTGCAAAGTGAGACTTACGCACGAACACGCCTACCGGTACTAACTTAATATTTTCATACACGGCAGGATAGATTTTTATATTTAACGTACTGCTTTTCTTCATCAGATAAGTATCCAGAATCTCCTGGGATGTTTTATCCGAAGCACCCTTCAGCAGATCATATTTTTTTCCCATTGCCAAATAATAGGAATTCCATTCGTTCATCTTATCAATAACCGAAAGCTTGTTTTTGTAACCATATTCTATGGCTTTGTTGAAGATGGTTTCATGCTCAGCCATTAGATGAATCATATTAAAGAATGATTTTTTGAAATTCCGGGCGCTACTATAGTCAAAAGCATACGGCCCAAAAGTCAAGGTTTCAAGTGTTTTCTCCACCGAAAGCACGGTACCGTCTTTAAATTGTATGGCATCCATTTTAAGGAGAGCCGCATAACGATCTTTACGATTAATGAATACTTCTTTAGGAAACGGCCGTTTTAGAGTTTGGCTGCTTTTTACATTTGAATCGAAGTGGGCGCCGGCAACCAGATCATCATAAACGGGCTGTAAATGATTCCAGAAAATTTTACCGAGCCGGGGATATATCTGGCGTGCATAAAATTCTCTGTATCTTTTATCAGCACGCTGTCTGAAAAGCTTATCTCTAAGCGCATCACGCCGAACTTCAAAATCCTTTGGTATTGTGGAAATATTTTCTGCTGTACGCTCATTCATTACCACATAATATTGACCATTTATAAAAAAAGGAAAAGAAATCTGACCTTCCCTGAGACCGTAAACTTCATTTTCCAACCGGGCAGATTCATTTCCCCAAATAATACGCCGCTCCGGAATCGCTTCTTTTAAATACCCGTGCTGATCCAGATATTTACGGGCAGCTATGTCAAAGGATCCCGCTCGTGCTGCGGCTTGATTATAAAAATGTAAGGCTTCTATAGAATCATTAAAAGCGAGATATTTGATCCATACATCTTTTAGCGATTTTTCATATTCCCGTCGTAATTCATCTTCGTTTATACGAATTTTACGTTCAACAGAATCTAAATGAAGCTCCTCAATTAAAATCTCGCGCCAGGTGTTTTCACGAGCGATGGATATTTCACGGGATACAGAATCGGGATTTATCGCAGCAGATAATATTTTTTCGGCAAGCAACGAAGAGAGCACCAGTTCTTTCTGGGTAGACAGAGGAACTTCCGGGGGAAAAATGGAATTATAGTTAAAACGTTCCTGAAACTCATTTACGGAAATGGAAGCGGAGCCCACCGTTGCAATTGGAGATGGTTTATCCCGGTTGCATGACAGGAGAATAAAAAAAACGCAAACGACTGAAACAACCAGGCGGAAATTATCGTGTATCAGTTTTGACAACCCTGCTCTCCTTTGCTTTTCACCGGAAATACACAGGATCTACAACATTGTGCCAAAACGAAAACGTTTACTAAACGGTAGTGCTTTTTCTTCATAGACCATTCCTGCCGATAAAACGATCGCCCAAAATATTCTATTCAATAAATAATATTTATACACTTTGGGAAACGTCAAATCTTATCTGTTAAGTCTGTTGCACTCTTGGACGTAACTCACAACTTAGCTACTAATCGATCTTAATGTTTTTCATATCAAATGTCAAATAAAATAAAAAAATATGAACCCTTTTTCACACGTTTCAAAAAGCCCTCCTACTGCAGAATCAACATCTGAAATGGGTTTAATTCCAGTTTGAAACCATTTTTACTTCGCAAAATTTTTGAACCGTTTAGTAAATCCGTAATTCCTTGTTCCGAATTATTAATAACAGAATCGTCGAGTATAATTTTTTGTAACATATTACTATTATTAAGAGCGATATACATCGCTTTACCGTTAAAACTCCTTTTAAAGCCCAGTATATTCCGATCGTTATCCAGGAGAAAAAACTGAATACTCCCAAGAGACAGCGCTTTATTCTTATGGCGCAGAACTATCAGTTTCTGATACCAGTTAAAAAGCGAATGATCAAAGGCAACAGCGTCTACCGGACGTGTTTTCCCCAAGGGGTGCACTGTTTCCGGTTCATAAGTAAAATCCGGCCAAACCATCGGCTTCCTGCAATCGGGATCATCTCCGCCCCACATTCCGGCTTCGTCCCCGTAATAAATCATCGGCGCTCCCGGCAGGGTCATCTGCAGGGCAACAATCAGGCGCTGCTTCAACCGTTCTTCAAAATTCGGTTTACGCACATCCCAGTCGGCATTCTGTGCCGGATTCCCATTATGATCGACCCAGATATCCGGATTGACAATCTGCGAAGCTATCCGTTCCATATCATGGCTGTCCACCAAATTCTGCAATACATAAACATTTTCATAGGGATACTCATTTGCAACAGAAGTTAATGAATCCACAAAGGCGGAAACCGGGATTTTCTGCTTTTGGTTAGCGACAAATTGCCTGAGCGCTCTGCCAAAACGGTAATTCATCACCCCGTCAAAGGCATCTCCCTGCAGCCAGGGCGCTGCATTAAACATTTTATTATTAGGCCAGTCCTCCCATGTTGTTTCGCCAGTTATAAATGCCTTCGGATTAATTTTTTTTACCCATCTCCTAAAATCTTTCCAGAATGTTAGTTTAACCATTTCCGCAACATCAAGACGCCAGCCGTCAATTCCGTCCTCAGGATCGCCGTCCCCGTTCGGGTCGCCCCAGCGTTTAACAATGGCATGAATATGAGCCCGCGGGCCTGCGACCAGACCGTTTTCATCCTCCTTAAATTCAGGTAAATCTTTGATGCCATACCAGGCACCATAGTCAAACTCATCCTCTTTTGTTTCCGGATTATCCCACTTGTTAATTATAAACCAATCTTTAAATTCCGATTTTTGCTGTCTTTTTACGACGTCCTGGAACGCCCAGAAGGTGACTCCGACATGATTAAATACGCCATCCAAAATCACCCGCATCCCGCGTTGGTGACAGGCCTTAATAAGTTGCAGGAACAGACTGTCTGCCGAAGTCCATTGCCAGGTGGTGGGATCGGCCGGATTTTCATTAGTCCAGATTTTGCGGTCCCGGTCGGGATGAGGTCCAAAATTATTATCGATATGATGGTACATGGTAGCGTCGTATTTATGAGAAGAAGGCGATTCGAACAGGGGATTAAAATAAATCCCGGTAATACCCAGTTCCTGCAAATAATCCAGATGATTCAGCACACCTTGCAGGTCACCGCCATAGCGACGCATACCCTGAATTTCATAAAAACTCTGACCCGTTGATTTTTCCCAGGGCTGCAGTTTATACCAATCGGATGTCCACGGGCTGATCTGCCAGTTATCCGGTGTAAAATAAGGCCAGCCGCCCTTCATATCTTTCGGTGTGGGATCGTTGGACGGATCTCCATTGGAAAAACGTTCAGGAAATATTTGATACCAGACCACCGTCTTAGCCCATTGCGGTACTTTGTGCTGCACAGAGGTTTTATCTGTACTTTGCGCACAGGAGAAGATAAAAAACAGAAAAATTATAAGCGTAAAGAAGGCCCGCACCATCATTCCTTTCAATAATAAATAAGACCGTATCTTATATTTTCTTTGAAATATTTAGTTCAAAACGTACGGTCCATTTTTTCTCAAGCTCAATTTTCCAGAGCATCATTACCGCCGAACTCTGGTACACCCGTTCAAACCCACCTTCGGACAGGGAAATTGTTTCGATTGGGAAACGCCAGATAGTTGCAGGATTTTCCAAACTTAGCTGGATATCCAGCTTGCGCCAGTCATCCCGCAGTCCGATAAAATCGGCTTCTTCCAGGACACCGTTGCTGTCTAAATAGGCGTCCTCCGGCTTCCCTTCTTTTAAATAATAATAGCGGTCTTCCGCATGCCCGGCCTGCAGACCAAAATTTAATTCAACCCCAAAATTAGTGGAGACCGGACCGGCCGATCGGTTTTCAAGACTATATTCTACAAACAGTTTTCCCTGATCATTCAGCAGCACAAAATGTTTCTTTAAAAATACCGTCTTCCCTTGCACCTGCCCTTCGCGTCCAAAGGTAAAGACCGCCCGATCATTTTCGGCTTTACTGTTCATCAGCTCGTAAACACCTTGTATAAAATCACCCTGTTCTTCATAACGAACTGACGCAAAATCTTCCAGGTTTAATTTTTCATCGACAAAGTGATCGATAAACGCTTTTCGGTCATAGGTATCATAATGCAATTTTGATTTTAGGTCCGGCTCTTTGGCGATTACCAAATCATGAATACTTGCCGTTTCGTCCATTTGTTCTTCAGGACTCACAGCCCTGTCTAAGTCTTTATGATACGCCTCCCTGCGGCGGGTCATAGTATCCAGAATATTTTTTAACAACGGTTTAAAATCCAGTTCATACAGTGTACCCCCATTTTTCAAATCAAAATAGGCATTCAGGTTTTTAGTTTTAACCAGCAATTCATCGTAACCGTCAATATTAATATCTTCCATTTCGATTACCGGCAAAGTGGCAGGATCTATCCGCTGCAGTTCTTTTCCGGCCTCGATTAAATTACTGTAAATCGCATCCCGTATATGGCTCAGATAAATTCCGCCAAACACGCCGTGCCAGTAAGGACAGTTGCATTGTGCCGCCCAAAGATGGTCGAAGGCCTTGCCCAGTTTTTCCCTTTTAGCCTGCGGCTGGCTCCATAACGCACGGCTTAGATGAAGCATGTGTTTTTGCATGTCATTTACTTCCCGGTATTTAGCCTGGAAATTCCGCCAGAAACCGCCGCGTACAAACGGACTGTTTTGTTCAAGCAGACCATTGTCCGCTAAGCGGTGTTCAAATTCCGCATAGTCTTCCTGTGCCTGCGGAAACAGCGACCACTCACCCATCTCGGCATAAGAAGCAGTAGGCAGATAAATGCGCTGTACCGGCTTGATTGTATTGACCGCTTCCTTAAAATGCAGCAAATTAATCCAGTCCAGATTTTCTTCTATGGCTGTAAAGAATTTTTCTAACCAGCTATTTGTGTAAACATGATCAAATGTTTTGGGCCAGACTCCGAACTTTTCACCGTCATCGGCAAAAACAACAACATTGTCTCCTTCTTCGGTAGCCATAGAGCGCAGATGGTCAATGGTAGCCTGCGGCTCCTGAAAGGGAATAGCATAGCGCAACTGTTTACTTATTGGGAAAAGCCGGACGGAATTCCCAAGGTCCTCGGTAAGGAAATAGCCCGTTAAATCTTTATCCTGCAATCCGGCATATTTAAAATGCGTATCGTCTAAGATGGTATATTTTACATTAGCTGCATTGAGCGTGCTGGCCAGGGTTGGTTCCCAGATGCGCTCTGCCAGCCACATGCCTTGCGCCTCGTAATCAAATATTTCTTTAACATTCGCAGTAAGTTTTTTGATTTGACTCTGACGGTCCTGCTCGGGAATTACCGCGAGAATTGGTTCATAAAAAGCACCTGTTAAAATCTCCAGCTGTCCATGGTCCACCATTTTTTTTATACGCGGTAAATAATCGGGATGATGCAGTTTAAACCAATCCAGTAAAATGCCGGTAAAGTGAATGGCAATGCGGATTTTGGGATGGCGCTCCAGAACTTCAATAAAAGGCAGGTATGATTTTTGAAAAGCATCTTCAATAACAAAATCAAAATTACCCACGGGCTGATGATTATGGATTCCGAACAGAAAATTAACCCGTTTCATTTATACTCCTTAAAAGACAAGAAAAAAACCGTTGTAATTTAGTGACTCAGATATGAGAGACTCAATTTAGAAATTCCTAATCATTTGTCAATAATTTTTTTCAATCAACTCGCATTATCAGCATCGAAATTTGTTCGTATAGAATCGTGAAATTTTAAGATTGGTGATTTATAAATATGATTCATGTAACGAATGGGGGTGTTTGGTTGGGAATATTAAACCTGAACAGCTTCCTTGTGTCTTCGATTTGTTCTGCCGTGCCGGCCTTTGTAAAATACAAACAATAGCGCCTTATAAAAAAAGGGTTTACAACAAAATGCTGTAAACCCTTGAAATGACAGTGGCGCCTCCCAGAATTGAACTGGGGACACACGGATTTTCAGTCC
>JANTFQ010000134.1 GCA_024763405.1 Calditrichaceae bacterium | reverse complement strand
CCGTGAATAGGCTGCAGGATGGGCGTTTCCACTTCGAGAAAATCCTGTTGATCCAAAAACTCGCGGATGGCTGTAATAATTTTGGAACGTTTCACAAAGACTTTTTTTACATCCGGATTAACTACCAAATCCACGTAGCGCTGGCGGTAGCGCATCTCTTTATCGGCGAACTGATCGTACACTACTTTTTCGCCGTCTTCTTCTCTTTCTTTTACAATGGGAAGCGGCCGCAGCGATTTGGACAGTAATTCCAGCTTCCCGGCAAAAATGGTTACTTCTCCTGTACGGGTTTTGGCAACCTTCCCTTCAATCCCTACCAGGTCACCAATATCTAAAATTTTAAACATCTGGTAGGTTTCTTCACCCACTGTGTCTTTACGAATGTAAGCCTGAATACGTCCATGTTCATCCTGAATATGACAGAAAGAGGCTTTGCCCATCAGCCGAACTGCCATAATCCGTCCCGCTATGGAAACCGTTTTATCTTCAAGCTCTTCAAACTTATTTTTTATTTCATCCGATTTATGCGTCTGATTGAATTCGTATGGATACGGATTAACACCCATTTCCGTAATGGTTTTAAGTTTATCTTTCCGTATCTGAATAAGCTGATTAAAATCTTCCAAGAAAAACTCCTTCTTAATATATAAAATGTTTTGCTCTAATTGGTCAGCAAAATCTGTTTTTTTTTAATCTGTTATAAAACAGGATTTACAATCTCAGTACGCTTTAAATGACCATTCCTTTTTGTCATTCCGAAACCCTGATTCATCGGGTTGAGGAATCTTTTTTTCCTGGCGAGTGTCAGAGCTATGCTTCGACAAGCTCAGCACCAGCTTCGACAAGCTCAGCACCAGCTTCGACAAGCTCAGCACCAGCTTCGACAAGCTCAGCACACGTTTACATACGTTCCCTGAGCCTGTCGAAGGGAACCACTATTCATCACTTTTGTCATTCCCCGCCAAACTCGGCAAGATATTTTTCGATAAACATATCCAGAGCGCCGTCCATCACCTGCTGAATATTACTGGTTTCCATATTCGTACGGTGATCTTTTACCATATTGTAGGGATGAAATACATAGGATCGAATCTGACTGCCCCAGGCAATATCTTTTTTACTGCTGGCAAATTCATCCCGCTGGGCACGCTGTTCGTCCAGTTCTTTTTGATAAAGCCGGGCGGTTAAGATTTTTAACGCGGTGGATTTATTTTTGAACTGCGACCTTTCATTCTGGCACTGCACCACAATGCCCGTTGGAATATGGGTAATGCGGATGGCTGAATCGGTTTTGTTTACATGCTGTCCACCGGCTCCACTGGCGCGATAGGTATCGATGCGCAAATCCGCTTTATTAATTTCGATATCAATATCATCGCCGATTTCGGGCACCACAAAAACAGAGGCGAAAGAAGTGTGCCGCCTGCTGTTGGAATCGAAAGGTGAAATGCGTACCAGGCGGTGCACCCCCGCTTCGGCCTTAAGCAAACCGTACGCATATTGCCCTTTTACCATAATCGTCACACTTTTAACACCGGCTTCATCCCCGGATTGATAATCAATTATTTCGGTTTTAAAACTTCGGATCTCGGCATATCGCAGGTACATGCGCATCAGCATTTCGGCCCAGTCCTGGCTTTCGGTTCCGCCGGCTCCGGGATGAATCGTGACGATGGCATTATTGGGATCGTCTTTTCCGCCCAGCATACGCTTAAATTCAAGTGCAGCGATCTTTTTTTCCAGTACCTTACCCTCGGCCTCTAACTCTTCCTTAAAGCCACTGTCGGGATCTTCCTCAGCCATTTCGGCCAGTAGGGTCAAATCATCGAGCGCCGCCTTACATTCTTTCCAGGGCTCTACCCATTCCTTCCGGACATTGATCTCACGGTGTACCTCCTGGGCTTTCTCATTATCCGTCCAGAAATCGTCGGCAAGTACTTTTTTTTCAAATTCGGCTATTTCAGATTCTTTGGTATCAAGGTCAAAGATAACCTCGTAATTCGGCCAGGCGGTTTGAGAACTGGGTAATGAGGGCGCTAACTTGTGTATCCATTTTTTAATAAATTCCTTTTATCTTACAGCGTTCAAAATAATGAGAAAGAATTTCCGTATAGGGTTTTCCATCCTGGGCCATTTTGGCGGCGCCGACTTTACATAATCCAACGCCGTGTCCTTTTCCCGCCCCGATAAATGTAAAACTGATGGGAACTCCGTCCATATCCAATTCCGGCTCTATGATAAAGCAGGAACTGTTGAGAAGAGTGGTCGAAAAAGCTGAACGTATATTCAACTCGCCTTTAATCGTAATATTTTTAAGGCTGCTCAAAATTTCTATCTCTTTCATCCGGCCCGAGACGCCCCGTTTAGCGGGAATCAATTCGTAAATAATGCCCAGCTCTTCACCGGTTTTTTCATAGATAATCTCTTCTAATTCGCTGCGTGTGTAAAATACTTCCCAGCGGAAGGCATCGGATGACAGTTGCTTTCTATCGTCTGGCGATTGCGTATCCGTTTTGCACAGAACTTCCGGACGACCTAAAATCCATTTATGTACGTCCTTTTCCTTTTGCAGATTAAAACTGAAAGCGTCGGTTTCGAGTGTGTCCGGCTTTCCCTTGATGTAGTCGACGCTGTCATTGAGCCAGACGCCGGATGCATTTTCGGTATGGCCACCGCATGAGTAGCTGAAATAAGCGTTACAGACTAACTTCCCCGATGATAAAATCATTCCTTTGGTTTCAGCCAGTACCCGATCGATGGTTTCATTTTTTTCTCCGGTTCCATAGTAGCGCAGGCAATGGCTGTCACTGCAGAAATCAAAACCTTCCTGTTTATGCATCTGACCGATACGTGCAAATATCTGGCTGCGGGCTGCAATAGCGAGACTTTTAATATATTCGGGTTGCATCGTTCCATTAAGTTCGGAAAGCAACACTCCTTTCAAATAATCTTCTATTGCAATTTCGTTAATTCCAAATTGTGTACAATCTTCATCAATACCAATCCGAAGTACACCCTGGTAGGCGATATCTTTATGTTCAATTCTAGTATCCCCCTGATGGCATATAGCAAAGTGCTTAATTTTAAAATAAGCACCTTCCTTTTGGGGAACCAGGCGAAAACTGTTTTTAACTTCCGTGAAAACTTCGTAATGAGGATCAAATATTTCCAGTATCCCTTTGGATTTATCCGAAGCCTTCTTATAAATACGACAGTGATTAACCTGCTGAAAATCCTTGGAATGGTGACGCGCTTCCCGCTCAGAAGTATAGGGGCCTGCGATGAGCATAAACTTATCGTTGGCCGTTACTTTACGGTTATCTATAAGGATCGTACCACCCACATGTTCGATGGTCACATTCTGTCCAAATGAACCCAGATCTTTTTCGAGAGAAGCACGCGAATCAGATTCTTTAAGGATAAGAAAATAGATATATGGAGTTGATTTGGCTTGTTTAACCTTTATCCGCCATCTCCCCTGTCGCTGCATATCCTCGAACAGCGGGTTTCCATCCATATCTTCAAATGCAAACGCCCCCGCTTCAAACTGCAAATCGACGTGCTTTTGCCGCTTAAAAATATTAACATTTATGACGGGCAGATTATTAATTGTCTTAAGAATAATATCCATAAATTCCGGGCACATAATTGATTTTTTGAAATTTAGGGTATTTTGAAATGCTTATCAAGTTGGCGTTAGGCAGAATCTTATTACACGTGAATTTTATTACGTTCTTAAACTGAATTTTTTGGGGTGGGCGATTCATTTCTTTCCGGTTATATCAGAGAAATACGCTTTTTTTAAAGAATTGTTCTTTGGTTTCCTGCTTTTCCTGGAATTTATATCGGGTAAATTTTAACTGGATATGAATGGGCTTCGTTTTAAAATAAAAAATCCCCGGCCTTTAAAAACCGGGGATTGATAATATAGAATCTTCATCTCTTTGTGCTGATACGGCTGTTAGAATATTCCGGAAGCTTAATCCTGTTCTTCCATAATCTGTTTCAGCTCTTCCAGTTCGTTCTCAGCTTCTTTACGTTCTTCTTTGAGTTTATCTAATTCTTCCTGGACATCCTCAGATTTTTGACGTTCTTCCACAATTTTCTGGAAGAATTCAACGCGTTTATTAAACTCGTCATGCTGCACTTCTGCTTCGGATTTTGCCGTAGAAGTAAACGGAAGCAGGGTGAGATTTACACCCATATGCACACGCCATGGTGCATAATTGGGTAGATCAAAATCCGGATTTGTGATTTGAGGAACACCGGAAGTTTCATCCTTTGTTCCTATCACCCGAATATCCGCGCCTAAGTCAACGGTCATAAAAGAAAACGTTTTATAGCGGATGCTTGGCGTTACATACATATAGTTTTCACGGCTGTATACAAATTCATCCGGCTGGCTGATAAAGGCGCTTCCGAAAAGTTCTAATCGATAATCGAACAGAGCCGTCGGATACGCTGCTCCGAAGGCATATTGCAATTCGGAAGAATTTTTGGTCGCCTTCAATTCATTGCCATTCGGGAAGGTGTATAAAACCTTACTAGCTTCGTTATGATTCCACCAGCCCAAATTCAGATGTGCATTGAATGAACGATCCGGAAGATAGGGATCGGCAAAATATGATAATGCACCTGTAAATGAATACTCCAGGGCTCCGCTGGCATATTCGGTAAACGGATAATTATGCTGTTCACCGGTGGCAAACCGAAAAGTTGACATCAGAGAGGCATACATTTTACGATTGGCAAAAGCAAAAGAACCGCCTTTAAGCGTTAAAAAGATATCACCCGGCAGATTATATTCATTCGCATAATGCGTGTCCTGATACAGACGGGAGGCAAGGGTTACATCGAAATTATCCAGGACACCGTAAGTTGCTGTTAAGTTTCCGGCAACAAGCCAGTAATTTACCGCCGTAAAACCGGCAGGTTTTGTACCCGACCCGATAAATTCAGTTGCACGGGTGAAAAAATTCATATCCGTGTGAATTTCCAGCCGGCCGCTTTCAAACGTACGCGCGCTTTGTGTATGGATCAGACTCTTGCTTCCATTAGGCGGCTGGCTAAAGGCCGTACTAACGATAAGAAGTAAAAGTAACAGGCTGATCGTTTTCATCTCAACCTCCTCTAATTTCAATGGAGTTAAATATCTATTCTGAATACGTTTAAGATATTAATTAATTATCAATTCCGCAAGACAGATATAGGATTAGTTTACAACTGTCTTTTAACCGGTACTTTTTTATTAATCTTCTAATTCTTTTTTCAGGTCTTCAATTTCTTTCTGCGCTTCTTTACGTACATTACGCAGATTTTCCAGCTCTTGCTGTACTTTTTTGGCTTTTTCTTTTTCGTCTAATACAGATTCGAACAAATCTACTTTTTCTTTAGCTTCTTCACGTACATAATCCGAACTCACTGCTTTACCCTGACCGGTTAGATTCAACGCAGCAGTTAAACCAAGATGAATTTTCCAATCCGGATAGTTTGGCGGCAAATCAAGATTGGTAGAATAATCATAAATTGCAGACGTCGTTTGCTGGCGATCCTTCGGCGAAATCCGGAAATCAGCGCCAATGTCCATCGACAGCCAGTCTGCCGCACGGTAACGAATACTGGGACTTAAAAACGCCCATTCTTCCGCACTGTACACAAAATTATCCGGAGGGGTGATATAAAGGATACCGGACATTTCCAGCCTAAAATCAAACATTGCGGTGGGAATAACACCGGCCAGCGCCATTCTATAATCTTTCGAATTAACCGTTGCTTTTAATTTAGTGCCATTGGCGTAGGTGTATAATGTTTTTCCATTTTCATTGTGATTCCAGAAACCGGCGTTAAAATGCATACTAAAGGAACGGTGCGGTAAATAAGGATCGGCATAAAAAGAGAAGGCGCTTAAAAAACCGTACTCGAAAGAGCCGCTGGCGTATTCCGCAAAAGGATAATTATGGTCTTTACCGGTGGGAATTCTGAAACTGGTCATAAAGCCGGCCTTAAAATGATTTCGACCAAATGAATAATTTCCGTTGCGTACGGTTAAAAACATATCGCCCGGCAAATTGAATTCATTAGGTGAATGGGTATCCTGATACACACGGATACCGAGAGCGGCGTCCCAATTTTCACTGATTCCGTAAGCAAACACGGCATTCCCGGCTACTAACCAGTAATTCACCTGTTTAAAATCCAATGGTTTTGAGGATCCGATAAAATCACCGGCTTTGGTGAAAAAATTCATATCTGTAAAAACCTGCAGCTGGCCGGGATCAATCGTTGAAGCCGTTTGTGTATAAAAAAGCTCCTGATTCGCATTGGTCAGCTGGGCGGATACACTGCCGAACAAAAGCAGGGAAACAATAACAGCAACGTAAGTCTTTTTCATTTTACCTCCCACATAATTTATAACAGGGATTTGCAGATCATCTATATGTGCGGTTTGCCAGCACAAATACATTGGCAATAATAGCCAAATCCCGGAAAATTGCCACAACCCGCGTAAAGATATCCTGCACACTTCCCGAAACGATAATTGTATCGCCGGGCTGCAGAGGGGGCAGCAATTCAATATTTCCTGTTTTGAGAAATTTTTCTATATCAACCTGAATCACTTCCTGATTTTTACGTACAACCCGTACATCACTGAGGCGGGCGGTTTTAAGCGGTCCGCCTGCCGATGAAATTAAATCGATGAGCGAATAAGCGCTGGGAATGCTGTAAATTCCCGGGCGCTGCACGTGGCCCCAGAGATTTACATTTACCAACAGGATGTCGTCACTGCCTAAAATATACTG
>JANTFQ010000133.1 GCA_024763405.1 Calditrichaceae bacterium | reverse complement strand
GCCGCCGTGCTCTTTAATTATCTGATACACAATGGACAAACCAAGTCCCGTTCCCGTAGATTTTGTGGAATAAAAGGGATCGAATATTTTTTTGCACACTTTTTGCGAAATTCCGATACCGCTGTCTTTCACAATTATCTGAACAAACGAATCGGAAAGTAAACCGGTCGTGGGTTTACGCCGGTCGACTATTGGATTGGAATAGACCGTGTTCATAGCCTTTATTTCTAAAGCACCACCCTCCGGCATCGCGTCTGCCGCATTCAGGAATAAATTAAGAAAGACCTGCTGGATTTGGTTGGAATCTACAAAGACGTCCGCTAAATCCGCCGCATATTTTTGCTGAAATTTGATTTTTTTATCGCTCAGTTTTCGTTCTATCAGAGGCCAAACTTCATCAATAATTTTCTGAATGGAAACAGGCGCCGGATCAGGAAGATTCGGCCTGGCGTATGTAAAAAAAGCTTTCAGCAAGGTGGTCAGGCGGTTCACCTGACGCAGGATACGCTGAATGTACTCTGTCTTCTGAGTATCCTCTTCCAATTGCTCTTCGAGAGACTGCACCATTGCTTTGATTCCGGCAAGCGGGTTACGGATTTCATGCGCGATACCGGAACTTAAAGCACCGAGCGACGCCATTCGATCCATCCGGACAATTTCGGCCTGAATGCGTTTAGTTCGGGAAATCTCTGAAAAAACCAGGATAAAACGATCCTTGCCCTCGCGTTTCTTTTCCGGAAATGCGTAAATGGACAAACCAATATAAAAATGCGGAATCTGCGGATCCTGCAGTTGTAATTCTTCGCGAATAATTGGAAATTTGCCGGTTTTTATCAAATGTTCCAGAAAACTAAACGCAACGCTGTCGAACAGCTCTGTCAATCTCGGATAAGGTGGTTCGGCTTTTTTCTTATTTAAAATTCTAAACGAGGCCGGATTCATATAAAATACATCAAATGAAATATCGAAGACTATGGTCCCAAACTGGACAGAGTCCATAATATGCTTCAACATCGTCCATTCCTTGACAATCACTTCGTTTTTGGCAGCAAGTATGGAACCGGTTTCTGCCCGGCCTTCTCCAAAATCCTCTAATTGTATTTTTTCCAAATGGTAGGTGATTTTATTGGCGGCAATCATACTAAAGGAGAGATCGTTTTCGGTAAATTCATCCCGGTAAAGTTTGTTTATTAAAATTATACCGGCGCGGGGTTCGTGAAAAACCGTCACCGGGATGAAGAGCAGGCTGAATATTTTGATTCCCAACGCTTCTTCTAATTCCAGAACAAAGGGATCCTGCAGAGCGCTGCCTTCAAAAATATGGGGATAGTTTTCATTGAGCAATCGTTTTACTAAACTTCGGTGCAGGCCAAAGGTGTGCTTGCGCAGCAAATTCCGGCCGCCATGCTCAAACAGATTAAGAGCCAGAGTTTCCTTTATTTTATCAAATGAGGTGAACAGTGCCGTTTCTACAGCTAAAGCTAATTCCAGGCGCCGTATAAACGACTGTTCCAAATGCTGCAATAAACCGGTTTCATCTGTAAACTGAACAATGCGATCGAGCTCTAACAGTTCATCCATATGAGAAAGCAATTTCTTCTCACCCTCGATCATATCTTTATATAAAATATTTTTTCGTTCAATGGCGCTCTGGTACAATGCATTATTAATCATCGAAATAAAAGCGAAACGGTCGGCCGGATCGATAACAATAAAATTATTGGGGTTTTTGTAAATCTGTCGTTTAAGGGTTTCCTGGTTAATCGAAATAATAAAAATAAAAGATATATTTTCCAGCTTGTTATATTCACGAATCTCCGAGAGCGTGGAATAATTCAGATCGGGATTCGAAACGCAGTCAATCAACACAACATCGAAGGGGATTTCGAGTAATTTATTTCCATAGGCCTGCGCGTAATTAAGGATATGCGCTCTGTTTCGGTTATCCTGAAGTAATCCGGACAAATGTTTTGAACGGTTTATATCATCGGTTACTATGGCGATATTATAGTGTTGCTGCAGCATGGAAGGTTACGAAAAATCCTGTCTGAACCTGTCATAGTCCAGAATAAGAAGCTTGCTGCCCTCTTTTTTAACATACCCCAGTTGGCCCAAGGTTTTAATTACCCTGGAGATGGTTTCGCGGCTGGTACCGGCCATATTGGCCAAATCCTGCTGGGGCGGCAGATGTGGAATTTCCACAATACCTTGTTTAATTATACCGGAGTCATCGGCGATCCGAAGCAGAGTCGAGGCGACACGTCCCAGCGCATTTTGAAGAGAAAGACTCTTTATCTGAGAATCGCTGCGGCGTAGACGATGTGCCAGTTCTTTCAATAAATTAATGGCAATCTGCGGGTAATCATGCAGCATTTGTAAAAAATTTTCACGACGGATGATCAGCATTTCGGTATCTTCTAAGGTGATGGCATTGGCACTGCGGGTTTGTCCGTCCAGAATAGCCATCTCCCCAAAAAAGTCGCCGTCGACCAGGATGGATAAAATCACTTCTCTGCCTTCATCGCTGATTCGTGATATTTTTACCCGTCCTTTTAAAATAATAAACATGGTCGAACCGACTTCTTCTTCGATAAGTACCATATTGTCTTTTTTAAAAGTTTGCCGAACGCTAACCTTTGTCAGGTTTATCAGTTCATCTTCTTTGAGTTCAGAAAAAAGCGGAATTAGTTTTAAATCAATTGCATCCATTCGAGCGCCCCTATTTTTTCATAATCTGAAATTCCAGATCATATTTCTGCTTAATTTTATTGGCATATTCTAAACTTTTATCTAAATCTGTTTTACCATCTATCCAAACACAATAAAGTGTTTTTCCATTTACATTTCGTTCCACTAATTGTGATTTAACATCCTGCGTTTTTAAAAACGAAACGCGTTGTTTGGCATTTTCAGCCAATCCAAATGCGCCAACCTGAATATAGTATTTAGGCGGCGCCAGTTCCTGTTTAGCAGGTGTTTGCGGTTCTGCTGTTTCGGGAATTTCATGTTCCACAATATATTTCTGGTACTTTTCAGATGTCACATAATATCCGGCTGCATAAAAATACGCCATCAGCTTTTCTGCCGCGAGCAACTTAAGGCGTGGCGATCCATGCTCAAATATCGCAAGATATTTTTGTTCCGCTTGTTCCCCGTCTTTTACAAAAAGTGTCTGAAAAAACAGTCCTTCGTAATCGCTTTCAGCGGCAGGTGGAAGTCTTTTCACAGATTCTTCCAGGGCCTGCAACTGATTCTGTTCATATAATTTGTAAAGATTTTCTCGCTGCTGCGCATATCCGGGAAATGAAATTCCCAAAAACAAAACGATTAAACCAACTGAAATGCTGTTAAACTTAAATGTGTTCATCGATGGTTCCGCACTGTGGACATTTAATAAAAAGCTCAGATGATGTGAATCCACAAGCGGTACATTTTACCATTTGTAGCGGTCCGTTATCTGCACTTTTTACGGATTCCAGGGCCCTGGCGGCCGCTTCCTTATAGCGGCCCTTCTCAAATAAAATAGAAATTACCTCACCATTCAGGCTCTCTTCACTCCCATTTTGGCAGTCCGAAATGAGTGTAAGCGCCGTATCATAATCGCCTTTTTTCCGCAGAATAGCACTCAGGGCTTTGCAGGCAGCAATATTATTCGGATCTGTTTTTAATATAGTCTCGTACAATTCCTGAATTTTATTAAAATTTCCTTGCTCAAAATAGGTTTTTTCGAGGCCGGGAAAAAGAACCTTTGCTTTAGGAGGAAATTTATAACAGAATTCACTCCATATTTTCAACGCTTCTTCAACACGTTCTTCTTTAATATACGATTCTCCGATGTAGAGAACGGCCGCGACACAATCCGGTTTCTTTTTGAGCGCTTCCTTATACAAAATACGAGCCGCCTTGCCTTCGCCTTTTTCCTGTTCCAGACCAGCTTCCAGAACTTTTAATAAAACGATTTTTGTTTGATATTTTTCATCTTTTGTTAATCCGGTATTTTCAATAATCTTAGCAGCCTCTTTATAACGACCGGCTGTTTCATAAATTTTAACGAGGTAGGGCGCGGCCTGAAGCTTATATTTTTTTTGATCCAGTAATTTTTTAAAATAGGTTTCTGCTACATCCAGATTTTTGAGCTGCCAGTAATCCAGCCCCATACTGAACCAGATTTTCAGTTTATCTTCTTCTTTTAGATTGGAACGCAGCGATAAATCACGATGGATACGCGCAGCATTTTTTAGCATACCCTCTTTCCGCAGAATATCACCCAGTTTTAAATAGGCGTCTATATTATCCGAGTCTTCCCGCACGGCTTCTTTAAATTTTTCGACAGCGCGGCGGTTATTATTCTCTGCCATAAATTTAAGGGCGCTTAAATAGGGCTTGCTCTGGGCAGCTGATTTTTCCTGTTTTTTAAAATAAAAAAAGTAGAACACCCAGGCAGCCGCGGTAAGTATAATTAAAATGGAAAAGATTTGAAAGCTGAGAGATGAATCCATATCGTTTTAACCTTTTAGTTTAAAGGGCGTCGCTGGATTTAATTTGAGTCTCTGTATCCGGAATTTCATCAATGGATAAATTACGCAGGCCCTCGAGTTCTTTGTGCAGCTTTTTATTTTGTTTGCGGACAGAGGCCGCTTCGGATTTGGATTTAACAATCTGGGAAGAAAGCAGTAATGCGCCCACAATTACTCCGATAAACAAGGAAATGAAGATAACCGTAACAAGGTTCACATTTTCATACACACGACTAAACAAATAGATGGTCACATACTGGTTAAGATTAAGGGTAAAGAACCAGAGAATAACAGCTCCCAAAGCTATCCAAATAAAAATTCCAAGCATGCGCATAGAGGCCTCATTTCTGTATTTTCAATCGGTTATATCAATTTATTCTGGATTTAGGATTTCAAAATAATGATTTTTAAAATTAATTACAAATAATATGATTGTAAAGCAGCAGACATCTTATGTTTTAACCTGCCAGCCGAAATTTTGATACCCGCAAAATAATGACAGGAACCGAATTAAAGGAATTGCGCGGATAATTATACCCTGAATAGTGTCTGGCTTTAAAGTATGCTAAAACCTCACTATAATAAGACCGCTCCACTGCATGCATTGAGAGTTAAATAGGTTTTAATTGACGATTGAAGATTAACGAGCAGCGATTGACGATTTATAATAAAACCGGAAGGCTCTTTGGATTCCCTCGACAAAAGCCGGGCAGGCAGTCTTCACGGGAATGACGGCCGCCTGCGGTGCGAAGCCTTAACGGATTCGTACCGTGTTAAAACTTCTGCAATCTGAAATCGTTACGTGTTAATCTGACATATTTTTAAAATCAACGATTGAAGATTAACGAGCAGCGATTGGCGAATTAAATTTTGTCATCCACGTGGGACGAGGAACCAGAAAATACTTCCACTGCATATCGTTTTTAGATAGAGGAGCCACACAAATGTCTTTGGACACAGATACGATATTAATTTTTTGCCGCTTTTTTCGTAAAGGTTGCCAGGGCTTTTTTCACTTTGTTAATAACCTTTTCACATCCTTGTAAATTATGACGCTTTACGAGATAATCGGGATCGTTATAGCTCACCCAGACAGTGCCGTCTTTGTCCTGCCAGATGACTGCTTTTTGAGGTAAATCAATGGCAATGGTTTGTGCGCACTGCATTAAAGGCGTTCCAACCTTTGGATTTCCAAAAATAACCAACTCGGTGGGACGTAAAACCTGTCCGGTCTTTTTCGCGCCTAACGCATGATCGATACGGGCGAAAACGGTCATCCCCTTCTCTTTTAAAATGTTTTCAAGACGGTCTGCCGTGGTTTTAACATCAAAATCGCTTTTAATTGAAATCAATCCGTCCGCGGCAAATAGCACAGAACTGGAAATTACGAGCAAGGTTATAACGGTAAAAAATCGATGCATAGTATTTCTCCCTGAATTTTAAATTGATTACTTCTATCAAGTTAAAAAAGGCGCTGTTTATTCCCGCAATCAAGTTTATCGACTCCAATTTCACCATGCGGTGACCAGTTGAATTCAATACATCTTGTGTACGCGATGATCCGCATCAACCCATAGTCCAATAATTTCCAGGTTTGGCCCTACTTCCCTTAGAAATTTAATTGATGCTTTTAATTGTTCTAATTGCACTTCTTTTTCCACCGGATTCCCGGCACAATCGTAATGCGCGACAACGGCCAAACCCAATGACCGATGTAAATCCGCCGAAACCCTTAATTTTTTTAGAATACCATCCGTCCGGGGATCTGCCCCCCCCTGTGCCAATCCCGCGATAGGTCCGGCTTCGGTAATGGAATCCACAAATTCCGCTTTAAAATAGGTCTGAAGGTATTGGATAACCGGAAGTTGAATCCGCCCATCCATACAATTGATTACCGTACAAAATTTCATTGATTTCCCTGTTTTTCTTCATTGACGCTAAATTTAAATACATCGGGACGAGTGTAGTGTCCAACAACATCAAAATCAAGTTTGGCCCTAATCAATTCTGCCATATCCAAATCCGCATATAAAATGCCTTCATTATCGTATAACGGGCCGGCTAAAATTTCACCCATGGGAGAAACAATCACACTGCCGCCGCGGCTCATCACCTGCGGCTGTTCCTTTAATTCCTCAATTCCCGGCAGATCGGCCGGATACATATCTTTGGTTACATACTGATTGCAGCTTAACACAAAACACCGGCCTTCCAGCGCGATGTGGCGCATGCTGGCCTGCCAGCCCTCCCGTTGATCGGCCGTAGGCGCCACATAAATTTCCACACCCTTTTGATAGAGCGCCATGCGGGCCAGCGGCA
>JANTFQ010000132.1 GCA_024763405.1 Calditrichaceae bacterium | reverse complement strand
GTATTAAATCCACCGCAAATAATATCTTGACCATCGAAGATCCCATCGAATACAATATGGACGGTATCAATCAGGTGCAGGTCAATAAAAAAGCAGGCGTCACTTTTGCCAGTGCTTTGCGTTCCTTTTTACGGCAGGATCCGGATGTCATTCTGGTGGGAGAAATCCGGGACGGGGAAACAGCGGAAATTGCTATCCAGGCGGCACAAACGGGACATCTCGTATTAAGTACTCTGCATACCAATGATACTTTCGCCACGATTACCCGTCTGCGGGATATGGGGGTTGATAAATTTAATATTACAGAATCTGTTCAGGCTGTTGTTGCCCAACGGTTGGTACGACGATTATGTCCCCATTGTAAAACAGAAGTACCGGAAGAAAAAATTGATCCAAAGTTGATTTATTTAATGAATCAAACCGCATCAACCGGAACGATTTATGAAGCAAAGGGGTGCCAACGCTGCGGTTTTTCCGGGTATCAGGGCCGGGTGGGCATTTATGAAATTTTAATTTTGGATACAGAACTCAGGAAGAAAATAAATTCGGGAGCTCCTCTTCAGGAATTGCGCAGTCATGCAAAAAACAATGGTTTTCAAAATTTGTTTGAAGATGCTATTGGGCTTCTGGCCGAAGGTATTACTGATTATAAAGAAGTGCTCAGGACGATCAACCCCGATTCGAGTAAAAACCTGGAGAACCGCATCAATTTTGAGGAAATAAAGGCAGAACAGGTAAAACAATCTCAAACGGAAAATGCAAAGCCGGTACAACCTTCGAAGTCAGAACAACCTTCTGTACCGGAGCCGCCTTTGAATCCTGAACAATCTTCTATCCCGAAACAATTGTCTAAACCGGATGCGCCAAAATCAAAGTTTAAAAAGGAAGAATTAAGGCGCTCTCCAGATACAAACGAAAAGCAAAAATCAACGGAAGCGGTGCCTGTTTCCAAACCGATAGCAAAAGCTTCTGTACAAAATACTGCGAATAAAATCCAGGTATTAATTGTAGAAGATTACGTTGTTTCACGTAAAATGCTGCGGATTATGATCGAAAAGTTTACACCCTGGCAGGTGGAAGAAGCAGAAGACGGCATTGATGCCCTGGTAAAAATAACGGCGCGTATACCGGATGTTATTCTGCTGGATATCATGATGCCCCGCATGGACGGTTATGAATTACTCCAGCACATAAGGGCTGTGCCGGAAACCGCAGATATTCCGGTTATCATCTTAACCGGTATGAAGTCGCCGGAAAGTGAAGTTAAAAGTCTGGAATTGGGGGGGGATGACTATCTTACCAAACCCATAAAACGGGAAATTTTGATTGCACGGATTAAGAAAATACTAAGCCGTAAAAGAAGTTCATCCGCCGGAAAGCCCGTTGCCTTAGCACGAAATGAAAAAACGGAAACCAAAAGTAATGACAAAATTGACGCGTCGGACTTCAAATTGATATGAAGTTAGCAGAATTTATTGTCCCATTGCTTATAGGTGCCGTTATGGGCAGTTTTTTAAATGTATGTATCTACCGTTTACCGAAAAATGAATCTTTGATCCGGCCCCGGTCACACTGTCCCTACTGCGGGAATTCTATAAAATTTTATCATAATATTCCATTGATTTCGTATGCTGTTTTAAAAGGGCGTTGTGCTTATTGCGGGCATTCTCTGCCAATTCGGTACCCGGCTGTAGAGCTGACGGCAGCGCTTCTTTCGGTTTTGATGTACTGGAAATTCGGATATTCGGACAAAACCCTGTTTTATACATTTTTAATGTATACACTCATTGTTATCGCGTTTATCGATTGGGATACAAATTTAATTTTAAACAAAGTTTTGATTACACTGGCGGTGGGTGGTGGAATCCTCAATTTAAGTATGCAGATCATCCTCTGGAGAGATGCCTTTTTGGGAATGGCAGTTGGGGGAGGGCTGTTGTTTTTGTTTGCAGTACTGGGAAACTGGTATTATAAAAAAGAGAGCATGGGGATGGGGGACGTCAAATTTGCCGCAGTTCTCGGGCTCTTGCTTGGATGGAAACTGCTACTGGTCAGCCTCTATGCCGGCTATTTCTTTGCCGCTATTTATTTTATTTTATTAAAACTTTTTCAGAAACAGCCGACAAAAAGAATTATACCGATGGGACCTTTTTTTGCATTGGGGGTTTTAGTACTGGTTGTCTGGCAGCAGGAACTGTTGGACCTTTATTTAGCATTAATTTAACCTGGTTGAGCGATGCCAAATTATAAATATAAAGCCGTTAATCCCGAAGGGAATACTGTCGAGAGCATCCTAATGGCTCCGGATGAAAGAGAAGTTAAACGCCAGCTTCTCGAGATGAAAATGGTTGTTATCTCTGTAAAGGAAGTAAAATCAGGAAAAAAAACGGACCAGTTTAAACTAAGCGTAAAAGACAATGTGGTTCTGCATTTTACAAAACAGTTGTATACGTTGTTAAAAGCGGGTGTTCCCATCGTGACCAGCCTGAGGGCATTAAAGGAGCAGACGCCGGATGAAAATTTTAAGTCTGTTATCGAATTTATACATCAGGATATTGAAGGCGGTAGTAAATTTTCGGATGCCCTGTCCCAGTTTCCTAAAATATTTCCATCTATTTACGTGAATTCTGTGAAAATTGGTGAAGTCAGCGGTACGCTTGAAGAAACGCTGCTTTATATCCATGAATATATGTCCAGTGACAGTCAGATGCGCAAGGATGTAAAAAAAGCATTTCGCTATCCCATGTTTGTATTTATCGGGATTATCGGTGCTTTTGTCGTATTTACGACAACGGTTATTCCAAATTTTATCCCCATGTTTAAATCGACGGGAAACGAGTTGCCTCTGCCCACCAAAATACTAATGGGCATTTATTATTTATTCAGTGATTATGGTTTGCTGATGCTGCTTGTTATAGCGGTCATTATCACCGCTGTTGTTCTGGCAGTTCGAACACCTAAGGGAAAATATCAACTGGACTACCTGTTATTAAAACTTCCTATCATGGGTGAATTTATTAAAAAAGTAAATGTGTCACGTTTTGCAAAACTGTTTTTTACGATGAATAAAACCGGCATTAGTATCACTCGTGCTTTCGAAATTATGCAGCAGACAATGGAAAATCAGGTTTATAATAAAGAATTAGGTGTGATTGCCGATAAAATAAGCAGGGGTGAGAAGATAGCCGATTCCATTGCGCAAAGTCCCTATTTTACGTCACTCCTCGTGGAAATGACTTCCATTGGGGAAAAATCTGGAAGCCTGGATGATATGCTGTATAGTGTATCCGAATACTATAATCGTGAAGTTGCCGATACGGTGGCAAATATGACCTCCCTAATTGAGCCGGTTGTAACGGTAATAATGGGGGGAATGATTCTTTTACTGGCCCTGGCCATGTTTATGCCCATGTGGGAAATGATGGATATAATGTAACTAACCATAACACATAACAGGAGGAAAATGTTATGAATTTACACAGAAACGAAAAAGGTTTTACGCTGATCGAATTAGTGGTCGTCATCGTAATCCTGGGAATCCTTGCTGCTATCGCGGTTCCGAAATATCTGGATTTAACAAGCAGTGCCAATGATGCAGCGGATGCCGCTAACCAGCGTGCCATTGAGGCCGCTGTGATGATGTATTTTGCCCAGCAGGTAGCGAGTGATAATACCTATACCCTGTCTGATGCTGTAGACCAGTATAACACCGATTCGGATCCATTCTTCTCAGACGGTAATACTCCGACGAAATCAGATGGAACTGACTTTTCGGTTAGTGTTGTCAGTGGTGCCCTGGTAGTGAACTGAATTTAGCCAGACTGAGCGGCACGAATGGGTGTGCCGCTCAGAGAGGCGGAAGCCGATTGAAGTCGTTTGGAACACTTCATTGAAATGGAAGATTGATGAAAGCTGCAATATCCCAATACAATCAAATAAAGAGTGAAAAGGGTTTTACTCTTATCGAATTGGTTGTAGCCATTGTTATCATTGGTGTAGCGTTGCCTTCCATTTTTTCGTTATATGCATCTTTGTCCGCCAAAGCTTCAGATAGTGCGGTCATGGATCAGATGGTCGCTCTTGCACAAAATAAAATGGAAGAGATTATTGGTAAAAAAGAGGCCGATTGGGCATGGTATCAGAATCCTTCCCAGTTTGAAGTAAACGAAAGCTTGCCAGATTCCTACCAGCGGGTTGTTACGGTAAATACGGTAAATAACTGGGGAAACTCGTTGCTGGATGCCTGGGAAGTTGCGGTTTCTGTTACCAATCCACGAATTGATAACAGCTATGTTTTAACCGTACGGTTTACGAAGTACTATACGGAATGAGTATCATCATGCGGAAGTACAGGGAAGAGTCCGGCTTTACATTAATCGAACTGATTGTTTCGATTGTTATACTGGGTATTCTAAGTCTTGTGGGATACGGAATTATTGCGCTTAATGCCAGTACTTTTAATATGGTGAATACAAATACCATTCAGCGCTGGGATGTGCGTAAGGCGATGCAGGAGCTCAAACATGACTGCCAGATGATAGACCCCAACCGTCTTGTCGGCGTGGGTGGCGGCGGGAATAAAACGGATTTGCTTACTTTTGTATCGCTCGAAAATAACACAATCAGGTATAGACGAAATGGTGCGGGAATTCTGCAGAAAAAAATAGATTCCGGGAATTGGAGAAATCTCGTGGAGCATCTTACGATTGCTCCGTTTCGATTTTTAAATTCAAATATGTCTCCCACTTCCGTACTAAGTGAAATTGCTTTTATAGAAGTGGATTTACAAAGAACGGTGGACTCTAAAACCTTTACACTGACGGAGCAGTTTTATGTCCGTAACTAAGATAATTAAAAATGAAAATGGGATGATGCTGTTGAATATCCTGTTTTTTATCTTATTCTTAGGCATAATCGTGGTGACCCTGACGACCATGGTTATTGCGGATTTTAAAATGCAAAGTGTTAATATGGATCGTCCCCGCGCCTTATATGCGGCTCAGTCGGGCGTAGAGTATACGCTGCGGGGAATTATGGAGTATGCTGTTGGAAACGGCAGTTTAGGCGGGTTGGAAGGGTATACCGAAACGATAGACGCCGGCGGCGGAGCCACGGCGGATATTCATATCTCTGTGATCGGTTTAGATAGTATTGTTATAAAATCAATTGGGAGAACCGCAAATTTTTCACAAACCATCACGAAAGGATTAACCTATGAAGATGTTTCTAACTATGCGGTTTATGCGGGTGGAAGCGTCAGTAAGGTAAGTCACTCCGGGGGCGGGCTGGGAATCAAATCAGGCGCGGCACATATGCCGAAATTTGATCTGGATGTCTTGCGGAACCGGGCTAAACCCGTACATTATTTCCCTGGAAATTTAAAAATTAATTCCCCCTTTACATTTGTTCAGGATGTTGCTTATGTGGAGAAGGATTTGTCGATATTAAATCATAAATTTATTTTTCTTTCCGGAGTACTGGGTGATTTTGTGGTCGGCAGAAAAATAAAACTAAATTCTACCCTGATCTCATTTTATAATGGTATTTATTATCAACCCAACGTAAGTACTTTTAAGGCTTTGGGTGGATATCGTTTATATTATATAAATGGCGGTATTATCACTGCCGGAGATGTTACCGGCAAAAATTATTGGTTTTTTGGAATGCACAATAATTTATTGGTGCATTGGAAAAGAAATTATATTTCCAATTTTATGCAGAATTCGGTAAACGGCGGGCCGTTAGTTGTTTACAATACCCGTTGGTTTAGACAACACTAAGGCGTAATACAGAAATTAAAATGATTGGTTGAGATGGATAGGCCTATACCCGAAGAAAAAAAAGAGAACCCTGTGGTGACTAATAAAACCGTGGCAGAAGAAGCGGTTTCCCTGGACAAAGAACAACGGAAAGAATTACAAAAATCCATGGGAAGAGGAAAAAAGTTCGGCCGGAAAGCAGCGTCCAAAACAAAAGAGCACCCGGATAAAGCCAGAACAAATCCTGCAAAAATTTATATGAATGACCAGTTTTATCACGGTCTTCCCCTTCTTCAAAAATTGAATGCCAGAAAAATTTTGGGGCTGGATATTGATGCCGATAAAATTCGATGGATTCTCGTAAAAAAAACGAAGGAAGAACTTCAGGTTTTAAAATGGGGTGTTCAAAAATTTCCTTCAGAAGAAAAAGATCGCCGTAAGGCCATGCAAATTGCATTGGAAAATATTAAAGTTAAGATTTATAAAAAAGGTTTAGAAGTTCACGTCAGTATCTTCAGTCCGGAAATCAGTACCCGCCATGTCATATTTCCAAAGCTAAAAAAAGAAGCGGAATTAAAACAGGCAATTTATCATAAAAATGAAACTGACCTGCAGAATTTTAATGATAAGACGATTTGGAATTATGAAATCCTTGATTCTTTTGAAGAGGATGAAATCGAAAAATTAAAGATTGCGGTTGTCGCAGCACCGGAAGAAGTTGTAAACGGTTATCTGCAGGCGTTCAATGCAGCCGGAATTGAGGTAAAACGCCTTATCCCGAGACCAGCTGCTATTCAGGCGGGTTACCGACGCATGATTTTCCGGCCGGGCCGGGATTTGGTTATTGATATCGGTTATGATTTAACACAGATGTGTTTTATTAAAAACGGCAATGTGGAATTTATTCGTAATGTGAGTATCGGCGCCCGCAATCTTGAAGTGACCATCCACTCGAAACCCGGAGAAGGGACAAAACCTTCCGCCGGCGAAAAAAGTTCTTCGGCCGATATTACGGCTCAAAAGCCGGACGAGGTGCGCGGTCGTCTGTTGAACCGTATAAAAGATTTAAAGACAAAACAAA
>JANTFQ010000131.1 GCA_024763405.1 Calditrichaceae bacterium | reverse complement strand
GTTAAATCAAAGGGAGCGACACCCTGTTCGAGCGCCATTGATTCGATGGTTAATCCACCGAGATTGAGCGTGGCGCCTTCGCGGCTAAGGGCAAATTTAGATAAGCCCTGATCATGCATCAGATGCGCCCGCTGCAGGATGAACATGGTCTGGAAAAGTGGCGTACGACTTGGATCGCGTTGCGGTTGTAGTTTTTCAACCATCTGGGTTAATGGATAATCCATATTATCAAAAGCTTCAAGAACGGTTGCCTTCACCTGGTCGAAAAGTTCCTTAAACGTAGGATTGCCGCTTAAATTTGCCCGGAAAGGAATGGGATTCACAAAATAGCCGATTATTTCGGCAAATTCTTTTTTGCTGCGTCCGGCCGTCGGAGAACCAACAACGATATCGTCCTGACCGGTATAGCGGTTGAGCAGCACATAATAAATGGTTAATAAGAGGGTAAATACCGTCGTTCCGTTTTCTTCGGCAAAACGATGTACCGCCTGGGATAAATCTTCCGGGAACCAGATGGTCTCGGTGGAACCGCGGTAGGTTTGGACGGCGGGACGTGGACGGTCCGTCGGAATATTGAGCTGTGGCAATCCGCCGGATAGTTTGTTTTCCCAGTATTTTAAAAGTTTTGCGCCGGATTCACCTGCAAGCAGTTCATCCTGCCAGACGATATAATCCGTATAATCTTCCGCGTGCAATGGCAGGCCCGAGGCGTCGCCGGCGGCTTCAAAAATCTGACTCATCTCGTTAAGTAGCAGCGCCTGCGACCAGATATCCGTTACGATATGATGCATCACGAAGAGCAAAATGGTATCGTGTTCGGAACGTTCCAGCAGAAAGATCCGCATTAAGGGTCCGTTTTCCAGATCAAAATGGTTGAGTACTTCTTCGTTTATGCGCGCTTTAATTTTTTCGTCGCTCCAGCCGGAAACGGGTTCTTCGTAAAAGAAGGCCGGCATATCCGGGTGAATGCGCTGAATGGGCTGGCCGTCCACGAGGTGAAAGGTTGTACGCAGGGAGGGATGACGATCGACCAGGGCCTGGAAAGACCGGCGTAGTATTTCTTTGTCAAACACCGAACGAATACGTACCGCATAGGCCAGATTAAAAATACTGTCCGGATTCATCAGATGCTGAAAGAACATCGCCTTTTGACCGCTGGAAAGCCTGAAATCACGGATTTCATTGGACTTTTTCACCGTTAATTCGGTTTTTTTATGGGGCATGTGTTCCTGTTCTAACTGTGGTAAAAATTCGGCAGTTAAATCCAGAACAGAAGGACCCTGCAAAAGTGTGGCAATGGGCAGGCTTACATCTAATTTACTCTCCACGGTATTTTTAAGTTCAATGGCCATCAGAGAATCAATGCCCAAACTGGTAAGAGGTTGATCTAATTTAATTTTGTCCACGGGGATTTTTACCACCCGTGATATTTCGGTGCACAGAAAATGATTTAATAGCTTTTCCCGTTTATGCACATCAGCCGTCATTAAATCGGCCCGGCTGATTTCTGCTTCTTTCTGTCCATTTCCGTCTGCGTTAGATGCTTTTTTACGGGGCATGAGCTTTTTGTATAAAGCAGGAATATGTTTCCCTTTGTTTTCACTAAATAGAGACTGCCAATTCGTTTCATTGATAATAATTCTGCCGGACGCCCTGTTTAGTAAGTGGGAAAGTATATCCCAACGGCGCACAGCTTCATCGCGCTTTTCAGGAATTACCCCCCCCAGTTGCAGGTGCAGGGAATGGAGATCATTTTTCAGCCGCCGGTGATGAAAAGAAAGGAGCAGGTGGTCTAAGCGATGTAGCTCCGCATGGGCCATTTCTTTTAATCCGAGATCAAAAACGGATAAAGAGACAAACAGATCGAGTGGGTGGTTTGCAAAAAGTTGTGCTATTTCAACCACGTCATCCTTAATTTGATGCAGATCCATTTCTTCCGAAAGAGCGCCTAAAGAGATAATGACGCCGTTTATTTCAGAATGCGGCAGATCAGCGATCTTCATAACCTCTGTAATGTTAACGCCGGATTTTTTTAAATTTTTTATTTCCTTGCTATTTTTATTGAAACTATAAATATAAAAATCAGATGCGCCGTTTAGCACCATCCAGTCGAGCAGCGCCTTCTCATTTTCATCAAAAAGGCCGCTGACAAAGTACTTTTTCTGCGAATTTAATAAATGTAAGTCCGTCTTTTTGGAGGATTCTTTTTTAGCAAAGGAAAGTATAATCTTCGCTTCGTTTTGAAACTGCTGTAAATATGTCGGTTCCGAAATGAGGGTGTTGTAATGAACCGTTTTATAATCAGGAATTTTATAAACAGATTGCTTAACCAAATCCATCACTTCCGTAAAAATTGTATTTACCAAATCGGGTTGTCCCGCGGCAATATGTTCCATATCGACAGCAAAGAAAGAAACATTCCGGCGCAGGTGGTGATAGACCAGCGGCTGATCAAAAGAACCGTCGGTATTCAGTTCTAAAAATCGGCCAAAGTCTTTTAAGATGGAAAAGCTTCCAGCCAATTGATCGTTGGCAGCGGTATTTACGATGATATCAATACCGCTTCCCGATGTAATTTCCGAAATACGGTCGATGTAATCTAAAGAGTTATTTAGAAATACCTGCTCGATGCCATTTGCTTCGAGCGTGGCCTTCTGTTCGGCCGTTTCCACGGTAGCGAAAATACGGCTGTTAAAATGCTGCGCGATGCTTAAAGCTGCCTGACCGAATGCGGTGTGTGCATCGTGAATCAGCACCGTTTCTTCTTGTTGGATACGGGCAAGAAAAGTAAGCGCGTAATGGGCAGAAAGATAGGCCAGTGGCAGACCGCCGGTTTCTTCGAAACTAAGATTTTCCGGTTTTGGTCTTACTAATTTTGTATGGGTTACGATAGACTTGTTAATACCCTTCAGGCAAAGCGCAACCACGGCGTCGCCTTTTTTATAGGCGGTCACATTTTTCCCGGTAGATTTTACCACGCCGGCGCATTCCATCCCGAATGGATAGGGAGTCGCATTTTCGGAAGAAGGACCTGCTTTTAGCTCTTTCATGTTAATGGCGCAGGCTTTAACTTCAATTTCAACTTCATTTTCCCCTGGTTTTACCTGGTTCTCGGCAAAAACAGGGAACTGCCCGGTCATTCTGTTCATCTGCTCTATTTGCGGGGAACGAATCAGCCGGGGCGCATAAACCTCTTTTCCGTGCACGGCCATTGTATCTTCTTCTACTGAAAGATGCAGCATATCAAAAAGATTAGCGCTTTGGAGACCTAAATCCATAACCCGGATATTCAGTTCCGGAAATTTAAGAGATAGATTCCTCTGAACATCCCAAAGGAAGGCCTGATGCGGATCGAGTGACTGGGTCTGATTTTTTTCCATAACGGCTGATTGTGTATATAACCAGATTTCTGCCGGTTTCGTCTCCATTAGATGCAGCGCTTCGATTGTGTTGGTTAGAAAGGTGTCTTTATGGGTGGTCGGGTCTAAATTCCATAAATAGAGCAGACCGGTTTCTGCATTAATGACCGGGGTTAGTGTCTCCTGGAAACGCTCTGCATCTGCCGGATTAAAATGATATAAACCTTCCCGCAGCTTTTTATTTTTGGTACCGTAATTGGCCACGATGCAGGATTTTCCTTTTAAAACCAGCTTCTGCATTAGCGAATGGCTCCATTCGGATTCATCACTAAAAATAAGCCATTTACCCGGAAGTTCGTTTGTCTTCCGCCGGTTTGAATGGACGGGAAGTTTTTTCCACTCGATTTCATAAAACAGATTGGACATAACATCGCCGAGGGAAAGGGTTTGCAGGCGCAAATCCTTCATTTCAAAAATAAGAGAGCCGTCATTGTGAATAAGCTGGATCTGGCTCAATAAAACGGGCTTCCCGTTTGAGCTGCGGTTGATTGAAATATTTGCCCAAAATTCCGGTCCGGGACTATTTGCCAATTTGAACGTGCCGACCGAATGCGGACGATAGAATACAGGCTGTTTGTCCTCTATCTGCGCGGCCAGGGCAATCAACTGGATGAGATTATCGATAATCATAGGATGAATGCGGTAGGTTTCCGGCTGCAGAATGGAAGGATCTTTAAGATTGAAATGCATCAAAATTTCATCTTTGCCAACCCATACTTCATCGCTCGATTTAGACAGATTGTCTAAAATATTCTGGCTGCTTTTCAATTCCGAAAAGAAATCTTTAACCGTTCCTGCATTTTGCAATCCTGCTTTAAGGGTTTCGATGTCTACCTGCATCCGGCTTTCGTCCGGCAAGATGTCTTCGGCAACAATAGAACCTAAACTGTGCATAATCCAGCTTGATTCATCTGATTTTTTAAGCGGTTTACTATAAGCCTGGAAATACGCTTTTTTGGCCGAGACAGGCGAAAGACTAAAATGCAGCTGCCGTGTTTCGCTTTCGTGAACGGTTAAGCTGTTTTTGAATACGATATTCTGAAGAATCATATGTTCGGTGTTAAAGGTCTGCGCCGAGGCGGACATTGCCATCTCCAGATAGGCTGATTCGGGCAGGGAAGGCGAATGGGTTTCCCGACCGTTATTCAGATAGGCGACGTAATCGTATTTTAACTGAACGGTCCAGTTTGGGTTATTGGGCATTAATGCAGAGCGGTGTTCTTTACCAAGAAGCGGATGCTCGTGCTGATTTTTTTCTTCAAAATCGCTTTTTCGCGGATCGTCAATCCAGTACCTTTCCCGCTGGAAAGGATAACTTGGCAGATGCATGAATCCGGCTCTGTATGGATTTAGTTTCTGCCAGGCCACAGAATAGCCAATGCTGTATAATTGACCCAGGGTCAGCAGCATTTGCGCACGTTCGGCTTCTTTACGACGCAGGGAAGGCAAAATGACGGCTTCGCGGTTTTGTTTTTCTAAATTTTGACGGATGTAATTTTTCAATACAGGGTGCGGACCGACTTCAATAAAAATCGTATGATCCTGCTCCAGCAGTAAATCAATTGCATTTGAAAATTGGACGCATTCACGGATGTTCCGACCCCAGTATTCCGGCCCGTAATCGTTATCCTGTGCATTTTTTCCGCTTACCGTGGAAACAACAGGGATTTTTACGTCGTGTAGTTCGATATCCTGAATCGCTTCACTTAAACGGGCGCTAAACGGTTCCATTTGCGGACTGTGAAAGGCGTAATTAACGGGCAGCTTTTTATAAAATACATCTCTGGATTCTAATTCGGTCAGGATAGCGTCAACGGCTTTTTCTTCGCCGGAAATAACGTTGGATGTATGACTGTTGTGCGCGCCAAGCGACAGCTCATTTTCAAATCCGGAAAGCATCTTTTTAAGTTCATTGAAGGGCAGATCGACGGCCGCCATCTTTCCCAGTCCGGTTGCTTCCTGCATCAGTTTGCTGCGGTGGTACACCACTTTTACAGCGTCTTTAAGGGAAAGGATGCCAGAAATATGAGCGGCGGCGATTTCACCAATGCTGTGTCCGGTAACGCTGTCGGGTTCAATTCCCAGTTTCTTCCAGACAGCCGTCAGGCCAACCTGAATCGCAAACAAAGCCGGCTGAGCGATTTCGGTTTGATCCAGCCGGGATTCATTTTCATCCTTATGCAGTTCATCTATCAGAGACCAGTTGGTATACGGCTCCAATAAATCGGAAATACGGGTAACGGTTTCTTTAAAAACAGGTTCGTTCTCAAATAATTCACGTCCCATTGCCCACCACTGCGGTCCCTGGCCGGAATACACAAAGGCAACTTTGGGGCGAAACGCAGGGTCGCGCCGGCCACTTACGAAACGGCCCTCTTTATTTTCCAAAAAGAGCTGTAATTGACTGACGAATTCGCTGGAGTCTTCGGCTATCAGTGCCAGACGGTGTTCGAAATGGTTGCGGCGCAGCGCTGCGTTGTAGGCTAAAGTGTAAAGAAAGCCTTCGGGCTTGTCCTTATCTTCGCGTACTAATTGCAGATAATTTGTAGCCAGTTCGCGCAGGGCGTCGTCATTTTGTGCAGAAAGGGGAATAAGCAGCGCTTTCTTCTGTTTGGCCTCTTCATCCATTTCCTCGGTAACTTTAGGCGCCTCTTCCAGGATCATATGCGCGTTTGTTCCGCCGAAACCGAAGGCGCTGATACCGGCGTAACGCTTTTTGGACGAACGCGGCCACGGCGTATTTTCGGTTACAATCTTTATTTGGCCGTCACTCATTTTTATATAGGGGTTTAGTTTGTTGAAATGCAGATGCGGCGGTATTTCTTCGTGCTGCAATGCCAGGACAACTTTAATAAAACTGGCAATTCCTGCAGCCGATTCCAAATGGGCGATATTGGTTTTGACGGAACCAATTAAAAGCGGATTTGTTTTTGCCCGCTCCTGCAGCATTACATTTTTAAGCGATTCAATTTCAATTGGATCGCCCAGCGGAGTGCCGGTACCGTGGGTTTCGATATAATGGATTTGATCCGGTGCCAAATCGGCATTGTCAAGGGCTTCGTTGATTACTGCTTGCTGTGCCAGACGATTTGGTGCTGTAATCCCGTTACTGCGGCCGTCCTGATTCACTGCGGACCCGGGTATAACCGCCAGGATGTTATCTTTATCTTTTAATGCGTCGGATAACCGTTTTAAAACCACCATCCCGGAACCTTCGCCACGGCCGTAACCGTCTGCGCTTTCATCGAAGGTTTTACAACGCCCATTAGAAGACATCATTCGCGCCTGCGAAAAGGTGATTGTGATTTCCGGGGAGAGAATCAGATTCACGCCGCCGGCAAGCGCCATATCGCAATCTCTGTTTCGCAGACTCTGGCAGGCTGTATGAACGGAAACAAGGGAAGAAGAACAAGCCGTATCCATGGCCAGGCTGGGTCCGCGAAAATCATAAAAATAAGACAAGCGGTT
>JANTFQ010000130.1 GCA_024763405.1 Calditrichaceae bacterium | reverse complement strand
TGTCCCAACGCATTGTAAATTGTAATTTTCACCTCGCTGGTAGCTGAAAGCTGATAGCTAATAACTGTAGATGGATTAAATGGATTGGGAAAATTTCCAACCAGGCGGGTTTGCCGGGGCAATTGTCCTTGAGAAGTGACGTTTAGCGTATTATCAATAATCAGCGAAAATTCCGTTGGTTTACAATTATAACCTGAAATTACAATTTCGGCATCTCCTTCGGAATCAAAAGGCGGGTCAAACACTATTTCGGTTTTCCCGTCTGCATCGGTTTGCCCCTTCCCATGATAAACAGAATCCTTTAGCACCACACAGGTTAACCCTTCTACGGCACTGCCTCCGGAAGTAACCGTAACTTCGACCGATGGTGTGCTGGTTTTAATGGTGTGCTGATAATCGGCCTGCACCGCAATGGGTTCGTTGGTCCAGATTCCGAGAGCCGGATCGCCCAGCACATTACAATCATAAAAACACCAGCGCAGGGCACCTTCTTCCCACTGACCGGGCGCATTTACCCAGGGCGCGGTTTGGGCCTTCGATTCCATATGTGTCCGTCCGATTCTAAAGTACTTATCCGAATAAAGGGCGTCCACAAATTCACGGTGCAGGTGTTCGGACGGCCCTTCGGTCTGGCCTTCGTTAAACCAGCCGTAGCGGGAATTACCCACAAAAGCGGCGGCAAAATTATCAATACAGACCATGCGTTCGGCGATACAGTCGTCACTGTCGAAACTGCCGCAGTAACAACCGTGGGTATAAACCATCGTAAAATTATGCGTTGTACCGTTTGCCCCATAAAAATTTTCGTTGGTTATATCACTGTTATAGAGTTTCATAACGTTTGTTGTATTGGCGTGACCCGAATGATGCACGAACGATTTACCCTGATTGATTTTATCCGTTATCGTAGCGCCACTCCACGTGTCCGGATAGAGTTCGCGGTCGTATAGTTTTTCCAGATTACTGTTTTCGGGAATGCCGTCGGTGGTGTAACCGTTGTCTTCATGATAACCGATGAGCAGGTCCAGATAATCAGCGCCCCAGGTAATGGGATCGGACCATAAATGTTCACCGGCCAGCAGAGGTTTATCCAGTTCATTCAGAACAGGACTATCCTGGTACGCAATAATTTTATGCAGCATACTGTTCAATTCCGTCTGATCGCTAAAGGAAAGCCGGCCCACCGCAACTTCGGGCAGAAGGTCTTCTTCCCCAATCTCGCCATAACGGTCATCACCATCGGCATTCCAGTTTCCGTCCAAAGCGGAATAGTACAAATCTGCCGGAATATCGTTACTGGTATAAAGCTGGTCCGATTGTACCACACAGTAAAATGGTGCATAGGGCACATGCTCCACATCGCCGCCGAGCAGTACATATTCGATATGATGATTCTGATATTCCTGAATAATAAAATTACGCAGGGATTCTTTTTCGGTAGGAGCCTGCATAGAATTATAAATGGAATCCATACTGACAATTTTAGAGCGCAAACCACGCCTCAGATAAAAATAATCCAGCGTGTCAAATGCAGCCGTAAATTGCGACGGCGTAACCACGAGCAGTTCGTAGTCGCCCGCTGCGTCCGCTGTTTTTTGCAGATAAGCAGATATTTGCTGCGGATTTTGAGCAAGGGTTTTAACTTTCTGCAGAGCCGTCCGCGAGGGATTAAACAGAGCCCGGGCTTTCTGAGCTTTGGAGCCGGATGCGGTATGAACAACAACTGTCACCTCCGAATAGTACGAAACCTTTCCCGAAACGGGATTAAATTTTAGCGGCGTAAAGGTAGAAAGTGCGAATGAATATCCGTTCATAAAAGCAGTGGTCAGGTTTCCGGCGGCCTGGGCAGGATAAACTTTGTCGGTGTTGTAAATTTCTTCGTTCTTTTCAAAATGGTACGCACCGTCAACAGATAAAGGCCGGGAATGCTGGCGTGGGAATAATTGGAAGTACCCGGAAATTTGTTTTTCTCCGCTGGTACGAATTTCAATGGATTCGGCGCGCTCACCGGGGGGCAGCAGCAGTGAAACCGCATGATAGGGTAAAAGCGGAGCGCCGGTTTCAGAGGTAAGCCGCGTTTCATCAAACGTAATAAGCTGGTATGGGCCTTTTTCGATAATCCGATAATCATTAAAAAAGAATGTTTTTTCTACCGTTCCCGCCAAAAGCAATGAGGCGGAAAATAAAAGGGATAAAAAAAGAGCCGGCCATTTTTTCATTCTATTATTCTCCTTTAGGGATTGCAATTTCGATAACTTTTAAGATAACAGAAAACCTTTTATTTTCCAATTCCAGAAAAATATTTTCTTTTATATTTGAGCTCAATTGTGTCCGGTTAAATGGTGAACATCTAAAATTTATTAGAGTTTCTTCAAAATCCCCCCCTGATCCCGGCAACCCGCCCCCATCCTGGTTGCATCGGGATTTCGCAAGGTTAACCTGCGCGGAAAGGAAGCTTCACCCGGATTTTTGATTAAACCACATCAACAGAGATTTTCGTCCTTTTTTAGAGCGGGTTAATTTTTATCCACAAAATAACACAGAACCAAATAAATTTTATTTTCCCCTGTATTCAGGAATAAAATCAATTTAAAAAAGATTTTAAATAAAAAGGGGGAACCATGAAAGCAATCTTTTTTCTGTTTATTTTCATTCTGTCCGTATTTGCGGTCAATATCGGCGAAACAGCGCCGGACTTCACTTTAAAACAATATCAGGGCGAAAATGTTACCCTGAGTGATTACCGGGGAAAAGTCGTTTATCTGTTTTTCTTCGGCTGGGGCTGAGGCTTCTGTAAAACTGCCGGCGGCAGCATACAATCGGGCATTTACACACAATATTCCAGTGACGATGTTATCGTTTTAGGTATCGAGTGCTGGGACGGAAGTGACAGTCAGGTACAATCCTTTATTAACGGAACCAGTCCCACCGCGACCTTCCCCCTGCTGGTAAAAGGTTCTTCGGTTCAAATCGATTATAAAACAAATTATGACTGGAGTATGGTGCTGGATCAGGACGGCGTACTGCAATATTCCGGAGAAAGTGCGGATATCGGGGCAATTACACGCAAAATTGACGCCCTGCTCTTATCCCCTATTGAAAAGCCAGAACGTTCTGTACAACACTTTGAACTTTTTGAAAACTATCCCAACCCGTTTAATCCGAGTACGGCCATCAGCTATCAGTTGTCAGCCGTCAGTGATGTTCAGCTAAGTGTTTTTAATGTGCTGGGGCAGAAGGTGCGAACGCTGGTAAATGAAAGACAGGCGGCCGGGAATCATTCGGTTATTTTTAATGCAAGCGGATTGGCAAGCGGTGTGTACGTGTATAAACTGAGTACAGAAAATGGCCTCATCCAGACTCGAAGAATGATCTTAATGCGTTAATTTTTATTCAACATCACCTTCTACACCGCGCGGAAAGTATCATTTTCGGGGTTGTTTGTGCTTAAGAATTTTATGATGGTTATTATTCCATCAGGTGGCTTTTAAATAACCTGGTCAGTAAAGGAAAGCGAAGCAGGAATCCCTTAATTTTTGTATATCCGAGATAGCGCACCAGCGAAGAAAGATGCCGCTGATAAATGATAATATCCATACTGAAATGGTTGCGGTTAGTAAAAAACTTCATCCATTTCTGGGCGGTACCGGAAAAGTCATATTTTGTTAAGTTGTTTTTGAAACAATATTCCAGCTCATACAGTCGTAGTAAAAGTCCCGGAGAATATTTTCCAAATTCTTCATCATAGGTAATTTTAAAAACATAAAATCGGTCCTGCGACTGGAAACACAGGCTGGAGGAAATCAGCCTTTTATCAAGATAAAGATTAAAATTAACCATTCGGAAACACTCTTTTTTAACCGTAGTTAAAGAAGAATACAATTTAAACAATTGGTCTCTTTTTAAAATTGAAGAGCCCTTTCTACCTTTCCAGCCCTTATCCTCCAGCGCAAGAAATTCCTGAAAAATTTCCGGTTTTAAAGGTGCAGGAATCATGGAATAATGCAGTGTTCCCAATTCCGAAAGTTTTTTTGTTTTTCGGCGAATTTCTTTTTTAAAACGCCCTTTTAATCCGCCATAATAATCTTCCCAGCTTCCTTCGATGGCAACAAACGGTATTTTTAAACGGGATTCGACATTAAAGGGATAATTATTTTTCCTTACAATTCGTTCCAGATAAATGTTACCGATAGCCGCATTGTCCATACGTCTAAAGCTGAACATATCCCATTTTTTATATTCCGATTTTAGTATTTTTATCGTCTCATTAATGATGCTGAGTTTATGCTCGAAAGGACAAATTATATCGGTCATAATTTGATCGCGCGCGCCCATCAGGGAAAGTACTTTAAGTTTGATGGAAAATATTTTTACCCGGTATGAATAGAGAGGAACGATGGCAATCATTTTTCCGGACAAATCGAAAAAATAAAGGACAAATATATCTTCAATGTTTTCTTTATTTGCTTTATACCAGGCCGAAAGCCATTCGCAACTCATCGTCGGATAAAAAGAGGGTATTTCTTTTAAAAGATTTTGCCAGTCCTCTTTATATTTTTCCGTATCCTCGAAACGAGTAACTGTTTGGTATCTAAAAACTTCCATCGGTACTTTCGTTTTTTTTAACAGAATATCTGTTAGCGCAACAGAATCATTTTTTTTGTCTGAACCACTCTGTTAGCGGTTAAACGATAGAAATATATACCGCTGGGAAGTTGAGCGGCGTTAAAATTAACGGTATGCAGACCGGATTTCTGACGGTGATCCACAAGCGTCTTTACCTTTTGTCCCAATGCATTATAAACAGCCAGCTGCACCTCGCTGACAACTGACAGCCGGTAGCTGATAACTGTAGCCGGATTGAACGGATTCGGATAATTCTGTTCTAAAATATAAGTATTGGGCTGATTAGGGTGAGATTCCTTTAGGGCTGTCACGCCACTGGGATTATAGGCAACCGCGCCAAAAGCCGCCAGAGCAATCCAGGCGTTCCCTTCACTATCGAAGTCAATATCATTTACATAGGAATAGGGCAAATCAGAATTATCCCGCCGAAAACTTTCCCAGATCCCATTTTTTAATATTGAAAAACCGCCTGAAATGATGGACGATCCAAACTGAACGCCTCCGGTCCACAAATTTCCTTCCGGTCCGAAGGTAACAAAATTCAAATAATCGCACACCAGGCCACTGTTGTTAGTGCGGTAATTATACCAGTTGGTACCGTCAAATTCATATAAAGCTCCATTTGATCCGTAATAGTCGGTACCGTATGTAGCCACCCATAAATTCCCCAAAGAATCAAAAGCCAGGTCTTTGGCCTGATAGTAGGAAAGTCCGGAATTATCCGAGGTATAGCCGGTACAGGTCACGCCGTCATATTTAATGACGCCATAGAATAGAAGCGCCATCCACAAATTGCCGTCCGCATCAAAGGTAATCGCATTTATCGCCCCGTCCGAAGATGGATAATTCGGCAAATTCCCTTTGTAAAATATGGACCAGCTGCTGCCGTCAAATACAGAATAGCCGTTATTGGTTGCCAGATATACTTTTCCGTCATGAACGGCTATGTCATTTATCCATTCACCATAAATTTCCGGCGTATTATTTTTATCATAAACGGTAATTTCATCCCCACTAATCTTTGCAGCGCCCGCTTTTGTACCAACCCAGATATTTCCATTGCTGTCTTCATTAATGGACAACACCGCATTGTCCGGTAAACCGGAATTTTGTACGGAATAATGTTTCCACCCGCGCCAGCCGAATTTCACAAGGCCCGAATCCTGCGTGCCGAACCATTTGTTATCATGTGAATCTACAAACACTGTATTTATATAATTGGAAGGCATTCCGCAATTTGACAACTCTATTTTAGCCCATGCGGATCCCGTCCATTCATAAAACCCAAATAAGTCGGCCCCTGCGTACATTTTTCCGGCCGAGGAGATAAATACACAGCTGCCGTTATCGGCGGGAAAATTACCGGACGTTACATTATAATTTGTAAACCCCGTTCCGTCAAATTTACTAATACCACCGCTGCCAATATACTTTTCCAGTGCAGCCCAGATATTATTGGATGCATCCAAAAATAAATGTTTTACCCGGATGTCACCGATTTCGGAAGTCATATTATTATACATGGTAAAAATGCTGCCGTCGAATTTTATCAGCCCGTGATCATTGCTGGCCAGCCAAATAGTATCATTGTGATCCACCTTTAAATCATAAAAATAATAATCGGGAATAGCTGAATTATGCATGGTGTAACTTTTCCAGCTGCTGCCGTCAAATTCAAATAGCCCGCCGCGCTGATAACCGTCATCCCTGGATGCCGCCCAGATATGCCCTTTGCTGTCCACGTCTATGCACATCATTTCATAAGAAGCAATGGCGGTATCGGTGGCGGGTGAATAGATGGTCCAGTTACTGCCGTCATATTTGGTGATTCCCATCCGGGTGGCAAACCACATGCTTCCGTCCGCAGCCTGCACGGCATCGTGCACCCAATCACGCTCTACCCCCATGCTGTCCTTATTGTACGTAACCCAATCAACTCCGTCAAATTTGGATACGCCGTAAAATGTGCAAAACCATTTATTGGACTGGCTGTCAATATAAACAGTTTCCACATTATCGTGCACGAGCCCTGAATTGGTTTTTTTGAAATATTCCCGGCTGCCGGCTGCCGGATTATAATGTACCACTCCGCCGTCTGTACCAAGCCAAAGGGTTCCATTTTCTTCCGCTACATCATAAACACTTGTATTCGCCTGGTAGGAAACCCAGGGATTCGTTTGCCCGGCTGCCATTAAAGCAGACGCGAAAAACAAAATTGTTACTAATCTCTTCATTTCCGGTTCCTTTAAATTTTGTCAACGCAGATAGATCATTTTTTGTATTTCCAATATGCTCCCTGCCTGAAGACGGACAA
>JANTFQ010000129.1 GCA_024763405.1 Calditrichaceae bacterium | reverse complement strand
CCCATTGAGTACCGCATCGAGCGCGGGCTGATTGATTTTCACGAAGAGATGGGCATAATGATTCAGGAAGTGATTGGACAAAAGGCAGGCAAATACTTTCTGCCGGCCTTTGCCGGAGTGGCCTTTAGCAATAATGAATTCCGCTGGTCACCGCGGATCAAAAAAGAAGACGGCTTAATCCGCCTCGTTCCGGGTCTGGGAACCCGTGCTGTGGATCGGCTGGGGGATGACTACCCGGTTCTCATCGCTCCGGGACAGCCCGGCCTGCGCACCAATGTGAGCCCCGATGAAATTATCCGCTATTCACCGCAAAAAGCAGATGTTATCAATCTGGAAAAAAACACCTTCGAAACTGTGGAATTACGGACTTTATTTAAAGAGATTGGCAATGAATATCCGGCTGTTGAAAAAGTCACTTCTATTATTGAGCACAACAATTTAACCAGCCCCGGTTTTAATACCGACTTTCAGGAAAAAGACCTGGCCGTCACTTTTGAAGGTTTGTTTAAAGATACACCCTTTTTGCAGCAAATGAATGTGCTGATAAAAGAGCTGCAGAATAAACTGGCCACCCCGGTGGATATTGAATTTGCGCATGACGGTAAAAACTTTTACCTGTTGCAGTGCCGGCCGCAAAGTTATTCGCGGCAGAGCGCTCCGGCTAATATTCCGGCCAGTATTCCCAAAGAACGCTTTATTTTTTCCGCGAACCGATACGTATCCAATGGCATCGTAGATAATATTGAATACATCGTTTATGTCGTTCCCGAAAAATACAGCGACATTCAGGAGCTGAACCGGCTTAAAGAGATTGGGCGTGTCGTAAGCAACCTGAATAAAATTTTGCCTAAAAAGCGTTTTATCCTGATGGGGCCCGGCCGCTGGGGCAGCCGCGGCGATATAAAACTGGGCGTCAATGTCACCTATTCCGACATTAACAACACCTCTATTTTAATTGAAATTGCCCGCAAGAAAGGCAACTATGTGCCCGACCTTTCCTTTGGAACTCATTTCTTCCAGGACCTGGTTGAAGCGAATATCCGCTATTTACCGTTGTATCCCGACGAACCGGATGTCGTGTTCAATAATACGTTCTTAAATAATTCACCCAATGAACTTAGCCAGCTTCTTCCGGAATTTGAACATTTAAATTCCGTGATCCGTGTGATTCACGTGCCGGCCGTGACCCGTGGGTTAACGCTTAAAATTTTAATGAATGCCGATAAGAATAAAGCGGCCGCTATTTTAACGCCCCCTGTCAGTGGTTCTGTTAAACACTTTGCCGACGATAATCTGTCTACGGTTAAAATTGAAGATCACGGTAAATGGCGGATGCAGATGGCCAAGAGCCTGGCCGCTCAGCTTAAACCGGCGCGATTCGGGGTGAAAGCCGTTTATGTGCTGGGCAGTACGGGTACAGCCACCGCGCAGGCCGGCAGTGATATCGATTTACTTGTGCATTTTACCGGAAGTCATCAGCAAAAAGAAGCCCTGGATAACTGGTTGGAAGGCTGGAGCCTGTGCCTCGACGAGCTGAATTATATCCGAACAGGCTTCAAGGCAAACGGTATCCTCGATGTTCATTTTATCGAAGAAAATGAAATCGGTGACGAAAAAGATTTAGCCGCACGCTACGACCTGCTTAATACCGACGGAATTATTAAACTGCCGCTGGCTACGGAAGTATAATACCAAAATAATTTTTAATCTTTGATGTGCGCCTAAAATGAAAGCGGGGCTGTTCTGCCGCATCCCATCGAAATATTTGAACAAACTTTACAGCATTCACAAGCCGCTATGCGTCTCGTGGATATGCAGGGGCGCATAGCTGCCTGCAGCGACGCCTATTGCGCGCTTACCGGGCTACAACGGGAAGCGTTAATCGGGCAGAATCTTACCGTCGTTTACCATCCCGACGCCCGTGAGCAGATGCTGCAAATATTTAAAAAGGGACTTCAGGGCGGTACTCTTCCGGAGGCGGAACAGCTAAAGATGCGGTTGTGGGACGGGCGGACAATCTGGCTGGATATCCGCCATACGCATTTCGCCACGAAAGATTCGGAACCCTATCTGTGGAGTTCGTTCCGGGATATTTCCAAAATAAAACAGGCGCAAAAAATACGCCGTGAAAACGAAAAACGACTGCGTCTGCTTTTTGAGCAGGCCGGCGATGCTATTTTTTTAACCCCGTTCAACACAGATTCCCGGCCGGGCGCTATTATCGAAGCAAATGATTCGGCCTGCCGCCGGTTACTCTTTTCTAAAGACGAAATTTCAAAACTAACTCCCTACACTATCATTCCCGCTAAATTTTATGAGAAATTAAACCTGGCGTTAAAAAAGTTACGTTCTGAAAGCACTGCCGTTTTCCAGCTTCAGTTGATGCGAAAAGACAAACGAAGCATCCCGGTTGAAATCAATATCCGCCGCTTTACTTTAGACGAGCAGGAAATGATAGTCTGGATAATCCGCGATATTACCCAACGCAAGCAGGTAGAAAAACGGCTGAAAGAGACCTCAAACCAACTACGGGATTTGGCCAGCCGTATTCAAACCGTACGCGAAGAAGAACGTACGATGATTGCCCGCGAAATTCACGACGAACTGGGACAGGTGCTCACGGTACTGAAAATACAACTTTCGCTGACCGCCAATAAACTCTTACCCGAGCAGCAGGAAGTCAAAGAACGGCTGCAATCGACATTTGGCTTATTAGATAGCGCGGTAGAAGCTGTACAGCAGATTTCCGCTAAATTGCGGCCCGGTATTTTGGACGAACTGGGGTTAGCGGCTGCGGTGGAATGGCAGGCACAGGATTTTGAAAAACACACAGGCATTCATTGTAAATGTTCACTGCCGTCAGAACCAGTGGCCCTTCCGGCCGAAAAGAGTACAGCCGTCTTCCGGATTTTCCAGGAGGCGCTTACCAACGCCGCCCGGCACGCAGATGCCGATCGCGTCTCCATTTTTTTAAAAGATAGAATGGACAAACTGGTTCTTGAAATCATCGACAATGGCTGCGGCATTAATAAAACACAAATTAACAGCCCAAAATCTCTGGGAATATTAGGGATGCGCGAACGGGTTGTAGTGTTGGGCGGCAGTATGGAAATTAACGGCGTGCCGGGAAAAGGGACCCATATAAAAGTGACGATGCCGCGTCAATAAAAACGCTGCCTTAATCAGAGTCTATCTATAAAGTCAGAAAATAATGAGAATTTTTATGATTCTTTCTGTCGTTATAAATACCTCATCCCCTGCCCCCTTCTCCTACAAGGAGAAGGGGAACTTTCTTTTCTCCCTCTCCTTTCAGGAGAGGAAGGCCTGCCCCGATAATTCGGGGGGTGAGGTTTTAGTCTACTTAAAAGACACACACTGATTACAAACATAAAAACAAAGTTCAAAATAGTCTTTAATCTGAATGGAACTATATGAAAATACCGGAATTATTAGCACCCGCGGGCTCTTTTGAAAAAATGGAATACGCCTTTGCTTACGGAGCAGATGCTGTGTATGCAGGCATCCCCCGCTTTTCATTACGGGCCAGAGAAAATGATTTTACGGAAGAAAAATATTTGGAAGCGCTTCAATATGCGCGTCGTAAAAATAAAAAATTATATCTGACGATGAACATCTTTCCACACAACCGTAAAGTGGATTCTTTCTCGAATATGCTGGCCAGAGTGGCCCGGGCCAAACCGGACGGACTGATTATGGCCGACCCGGGAATGATTATGGTAGCCCGTGAAAAACATCCCGAACTACCGGTACACCTGTCTACTCAATCTAATACCATCAACTGGCAGACCGTACGCTTCTGGCAGAAAATCGGCGTAAAACGCATTATTTTAAGCCGGGAACTGAGCATCGACGAAATTAAAGAAATCCGTCAACACGTACCGGAAATGGAATTAGAGACCTTTATTCACGGCGCTATCTGCATTGCCTATTCCGGCCGCTGTCTGCTGTCTAATTATTTCACGCATCGCGACGCCAATCAGGGCACCTGCACCAATGCCTGCCGCTGGGAATACAATGTACACGGTGAGCCGGCGCAGTTGCAAAAAGAGCAGGATAGCTACCAGCCCGAAAAAATCAATTACTATCTCGAAGAGACCACGCGGCCCGGGGAGCTGATGGCGGTCGATGAAGACGAGCACGGCACTTATATAATGAACGCTAAAGATCTGAGTACCATTCATATTTTAAAAGAACTCATCGACAGCGGAGTGGACAGTATTAAAATTGAAGGCCGTACGAAATCCCAATATTACCTGAGTTCGATTACACGGGCTTATCGCTGGGCTTTGGATTATTATAAAGAAGGCCGTGAGGTCCCGGAAGCAGTACTACAGGAAGTGTATGCCGTAGCCAACCGCGGTTATGTTACCGGATTTCTGGAACGCAATCCCGGTGAAAACGGTCAGAATTACGAAGAGAGTCATTCTTCCGTTCAGAGCCGGAGATTTGCCGGATTAATTGATGCGTGGGATAAAGAAAAAGAACTTGCCCGCATTAAAGTGCGCAACCGTTTTAAAATCGGAGATACGCTGGAGCTTGTTACTCCGGCGGAAACAATTCCGTTTCAGTTGAAAAATATGCGTAATGAATTGGGAGAAGAATTAGAGACGGCTCACGGGGGCGGCGTCGATGTTTTTATACCCCTGCCGAAAGAACCGGTTCCCTACGCTATCCTGCGCCAGGTCGTAAAATAAGGGCAGCTCCCGGAGCCGCCCCATAAAACCCTAACCTTCTAAAAAGCTTTCTGCGTCTAAGGCCGCCATACAGCCGGAACCGGCAGCGGTAACCGCCTGCTTGTAAATCGTATCCTGCACATCACCGCAGGCAAATACACCTTCCACATTGGTTTTTGTACCTCCGGGAATGGTGTTGATGTAACCGTTTTCATCTAAATCCAACTGCCCTTTAAATAGTTCCGTATTGGGATTATGACCGATTGCCATAAAGATACCGTCAACCGTAACCTCTGTAAGTTCACCGGTCTGTGTGTCCTTTAAGCGGGCGCCGGTAACAAACTCATCACCAAGTACTTCATCAATCACCTTATTATAAGCAAACTCCACCTTGGGATTTTTCTTTGCCTTGTCAATCATAATTTTCGAAGCGCGGAATTCATCACGGCGGTGTACCACGGTAACCTTGCTGGCAAACTTTGTTAAAAAGGTGGCTTCTTCCAAAGCGGAATCGCCGCCACCGACCACAAGCACTTCTTTATTCTTATAAAAGAAACCGTCGCAGGTGGCACAGGCCGAAACGCCTTTGCCCATCAAACGGGTCTCTGATTCAATCCCCAGCAAACGGGCAGACGCTCCGGTGGCAATGATCACGGAATCCGCTGTATAGGTTCCACCATCGCTTTCTACTGTAAACGGACGTTTGGAAAAATCAACTTTACTAACCGCTTCAAAGCGAGTTTCCGCGTCAAATTTATTAACCTGTGTACGCATATCTTCCATTAACTGCGGTCCCATAATGCCTTCGGGAAAACCGGGAAAATTTTCAACTTCCGTTGTAATCGTGAGCTGGCCGCCCGGTTGGTTACCTTCCAGTACCAGCGGATTCAGTTCTGCACGTGCCGCATAAATTCCAGCGGTAAGTCCGGCAGGTCCGGAACCGATGATAATCACTTTGTAGTGTTTTGTTTCCGACATCTATTTCTCCTGTTTCTTTTAAAATTGAATTCTTTACAGAATGCTGTCTTATATTTTTTTATTTCAACTTGAATTTTTGATGCAATATTTCAATAGATGGTACAGAATTGGAAAAATATAAAATTTAACGTTGCGCCGCAATCCGGAGAGGATTAGATTTCCCGCAGGGTTTTCACTTAATGGTAAACTTCATTAGGTTGTATGCTAAAAATGCAAGGAGCAAACCTGTTTTTGAAATCTTTTTCTGAATTTTGAATTTTAAAATACAGTAAATTCACCAAAAAATAAATAGTTCATTATATTACTACCATAGTGTCCGGTTTAGAATTGGAAATAGTCAATTAATATTAGTGATATCAATGTGAAGAGCGATGTCTATTTTATAGGAACTTAAAACCAACCCACTTCTGCACCCTGAGCGAAGTCGAAGGGTAATCCCCTCCCTTTTTTTGGAAGAGAGGGGAAATCCGCCGGCTGGCGGACGGGGAGAGTTAATTTGAAGAAATTCTAATAAATTTTAGATCATCACCATTTAATCGGACACTATTGATATTACTACATAGTCTAAAATTTACCGGGGAGTCCTCGTTGAAAAGACGTTCAACATCCATACTGCTACTCATTATTGTCCTTTTCTTTTCCTGCGGCCAGAAAGAAGAGAAACTAAATGGCGTCGCCCACCCACAGTGGAGCGCAGGGAAAACCATTTACGAACTCAATGTGCGTCAGTTCAGTACGAGCGGTACATTTAACGCCATCGGGCTGCGCCTGATCGCCTTAAAAGATGTGGGCGCCGGCATTATTTCGATAATGCCCATTTATCCCATCGGCGAGAAAAAGCGCAGAGGCGCTTTGGGCAGTGTTTATTCCGTAAAAAATTTCCGGGCGGTAAATCCGGAATTTGGAACGATGGATGACTTTAAATCTTTGGTTAAAAAAATCCATCAAATGGGAATGTATGTAATTCTCGAATGGGTTGCCAATCAGGCTTCCGTGGATAACGCCTTGATTCGTGAACATCCGGACTGGTTTATCCGGGATAGCCTGGGAAATTTCCACGCCCCGGATTCGGAACAAACAGATGTCGTTGAATTAAATTATGAAAATTCCGCCCTGCAGGATTATATGATTGCCTCGATGAAATTCTGGCTTCAGGAAACGGATATTGATGGATTCCAATACCCGGTGGTTCGAACAGCGCCGGTTGCTTTCTGGAACCGGGTGCGTAACGAACTGAACTTGATTAAACCCGTTTTTATGCTGACCGA
>JANTFQ010000128.1 GCA_024763405.1 Calditrichaceae bacterium | reverse complement strand
GGCCATAGTCCTCGGCGATATCGTTTAAATTCAGGCTGGCATCCAGATACCCGTCATCGCGGATATTCCAAATTAAATATTCGCCAATGGCAAATTCCACTTGGCTTAGCGGTAAGATGTGCAGCTGCTCCATTAAATACTCGGGCAGGGATTGTACATTTACTTCGGGGCGTTCGTACTCTTCTTTATTTTTATCTTTCGGGATGCGGATTTCGAAGGTTTCTTCATCATTGATTAGGTTTTCAATGTCCGTATCTTCCTGGGCCTTTTCCAGCTCTTCGCGGTCGTAGTCTTCGTTTTCTTTGGTTTTTTCATCGATATTTTCTAAATCTTTAGTGACTTCTTCCTTTTCGTCGGGAGTCGCTTCGATTTGATCTTCCTGAATTTCTTCTTCCTGACCTTCTTCCAGTACCGGGTTCATTTCCAGTTCACTTTTTATTTTTTGTTCAAGACTCAGCAGTGGAAGCTGCAAAAGTGTCGACAGTAAAATCTGCTGCGGTGTTAGGCGCTGCTCCAGGCGCATGTTCTGTGAAAGTCCAATCATCCGTGGGTGATTCCTTATCTGAAAAAAATTGGCATAGTTTATGTATGAAAGTAGGGATTTTAATAAATGGTGTCAAGAAATATTCATTTACGAATGGAACAATGTTTCACTTTTGATTAAAAAAAATTCCCAATTCTCAATCACAATTTGTTAATTGTTGGATTGGCATAGCAGTAGATGCATCCGAAGGGGCAGGGTTGTTTGATGTAATTTCCAATGTCGATGGATTTGCTGCAGCCGCAATCGCTGCGGGTGGGTGCTTTGGCCTGCGAAATTTTAATACCGGGTTCTAAACGTTGGAGAAGCGTGCTATCAATACAGTGTCCCTTTTGAATTCCTGGAATCTGCAGCAGACGGTCGTTGGAACAGGAATACAGAGAAATTTTGTAGCGTGAAGCAAGTGCAAGCATCTCTTCAATTATCTGTTTCTGCAGAGCGCTTTCCGGTTGAATAAGTTGATCCTTAGGGAAAGCTGATTTAAAACGGCGGGTGAATTTACGGTAAGGAAAGGCGAAGCTGGTGTAGCAGCGGCGGACACCATTGGCCGCCATTGCGCTGCAAAGATAGGCGAACTGTTCCTGGTCATAGTTTGTTTTAACGGCTCCCGCTTCTTTCCAGAAAACAAGTGGATCATAACGCCAGATGATGCGTTCGGGTCCGTATAAGGCGCTAAGCCGCTCTATTTGCCCCAGGGCAGATTTTAATGGAATAGCGGCTTTTTCTAATTTGCTTTGCGGCAAAATGGTAAAGTGAAAGAAGAGCTGATACTCGGAAAAGAAGGCGGGGGCTTTTAAAAAGTGGGCGTAATTACGCGACCAGAAAACAATCCAGCCCACGCTTTGCGGCGAGAGATCGATTGTACGTATTTGTTTGGGATACAGGGGATTGGCGACTTCCACAAAACCGGCACGGATGGCGTCTTTGAACCAGTTTAAATAAAAGGCGGGGATGTCGGTGCGGCGGGAAGCGGAGATGATGGTTTTCATAAAGTCGTTTTGTATTTAATTGGTTTCAAAAAATTAACCACAGAGGTCACAGAGAACACTGGGGATAAATAGTAGTAATAAGGTTAGAGAAACGTTTTTAATAAATTTGAATTTTCCAGTTTACTCTCTTCTAATAAAAATTACTCTGAGTTCTCTGTGTTCTCTGTGGTAAATTCAATTTAGCCAAGTCGAGAATGAATATCTATCTGTGATTATCGGTTTAAAAATTTCACAATATCTGTTTTAAAATCTTGGCGAAAAACTCATTTTCTTCTTCCAGTCCGGTAGAAATACGAATGCAGTTGGGCAGGCCAAAGGCTTTAAGCGGCCGCACGATGACGCCTTTGTGCAGCAGCTTATCATAAAGCGTATTTACGGTCTTTTCCGAATCCAGCACAATGGTTACAAAATTGGTATGCGACGGCAGATAGCGCAGACCGAGTTCATCAAAGAGCTGATATAAAAAATGCTTCCCAATACGATTCAGCCGAATTGTTTGTTCCAGAAATTCAACGTCATCCAAAGCAGCCACTCCCGCGCAGATGGCAAGGGAACTGGGCTCGAAAGCCAGTTTGATTTTCATCAGATTCGAAATAAAGTTTTCATGTGCAAAACCGTAGCCGATGCGTACACCAGCCAGGCCAAAAGCTTTGGAGAATGTGCGCAGGGTAATCACGTTATCAAAGCGGTATTGCATGGAATCCGGAAAAGCGGGGTCTTGGCGGGCAAATTCAAAGTACGCTTCATCGAGAATAACCAGTACATGTTTTGGGATTTGCTGGATGAAGGACAGAAATTTATGCACTTTAAAAATGGTTCCGGTCGGGTTATTCGGATTGGCGAGATAAACCAGTTTCGTTTTTTCATTGACTAAACCAGCCACCGCATCCAAATCAATTTGATAATCCTTTAAAGGGGCGCGGTGCAGTTTAATGCCACGGGACTGAGCCTGGATATCAAAGGTAATAAAAGAACCGGCAGACGTGACGGCTTCTTCATCATCCAATAAAAAAGTACGCATAATCAGTGAAATGATGCCTTCGGAACCATGGCCAAGAAAGACGTTTCCCATGTTTACATCGTAACGGTCGGCCAGGGCTTTGCGCAGGGCGTAACCGTCGGGACTTGGATAGCGGTTTACATCGGCAATGGCTTTTTGAATGGCTTCCTGAGCCAGGGGCGATACGCCGAGCGGATTTTCGTTGGAGGCCAGTTTTACGATGCGCTCCAGACCGAGTTCGCGGCGTAGTTCGTCGATGGGCTTACCGGCTTTGTAGGGCTGTAAGTCCTGTATATGTTTGGGAACCAGGGGCATGGTTTTTCCTCTACTTCAATATATTAAAATAAAAATGAGCACAGGAATGTAGGAAGAAAAATGAAAAGATACAATGGACAATTAACAATTAAAAATGAATAATGAACAATAATTTTATAAAGCGTAGACGAAGGAAAATATTCTTATGGAGGGAAGAAAAAATAAAGGAAAACTGGGAATGTCAAATTTAAATGAAGGGAGCAGGGAGGAAATTATAGATGCTCAATTTTAGATTTTAGATGAGAGAGGGAAAAGGAACTGATGTGGGGTGATGTGTTAGAATACTTTAAAGACAGACACTAATTTTTTTGAAGCAAATACTCTTTTGGTCTGATAACTGTAATATCCGCGTGTTGAAAATCAGAAATATTTCTTGTTATAATTGTATCAATCCCGTGATTAGACGCAATAAAGTATTGGACGCCATCTTCAAAATCTTTGAAATTTGAGTTTAGAGATTTGCCAATTTCTTTGTCTGTAAAAGGCAGGACAGTAAAGATTGATCGTAATTTTGAAATTGTAATATCAGCCAGGTTTTTATTGTTTTGAGATTTTATAATATAATAGCAATTTGCCAGGATTAAAGAAGATGTATAACCAGATATCTGATTTCTTTCGACGAGAGAAAGTATTTTTTGTGAATCAGGAAAGAAAGGTTCTCTCTTAAAAACGACATCTAATATAACATCCGTATCAATGAAAGCTTTTATTTTCATAAAAATTTTTCAGTTAAGGCTTTTGTTAATAAATCTTTATCTGACATATTATCTGTCGTTTGAGCTATTCCGGAAAGACTGGATATGATTGGAGGAATGGCAGCAGGCTCGTTTTTGCTGCTGTTTTGCGTAATTGCTTTAAGATAAGATTCAACTAATTTAGATATGCTAATATTATGTATCTTTGAATACTCTTTTGCGTGATCAATTACATTTTTATTAAGGGTTAATGTAAGTTTTGTTGGCATTTTATACACCTCTCAGATGACACACGTGTTAAGATAAAAATACTATACGTGTTTGTCAAGATAACATAAAAATAAAAACAGTGGATAAATCGATTAAATTTAACACTGATTTATGAAGAAGGATACGTATATGTGGAATGCTGAATTTTAGATTTTAGATGAGAGGAAAGGAAATCGATAGAAGGGGGATTAGAAGAGGGATTTAAAAATATTATGAATACGTGAAAAATCTTCTTGGTTCATATTGGTATCGGATGGCAGGCAAAGGCCGTTTTGAAAGAGCTTTTCGGAAGTGCCATTAACATAAGCAGGAGCGGATTGGAAAATTGGTTGAAGGTGCATTGGTTTCCATAGCGGCCGTGATTCGATATTTTCTTTATTTAAAATATGACGGAGGTCTTCCCGACTGAATCCGGAATGAATCGCATCAATCGTTACAGCGGTTAACCATTTATTGGATTTAGTGTTTTTAAGTTCCGGTTGAAAATGAATACCTGGAATTTCGGATAATTCTTTTACATAAAAACGATAGATTTCATTTTTTTGTTTTACACGCTTTTCTAAAACTTTTAACTGTCCTAAACCAATGCCGGCTAAGACATTGCTCATTCTGTAATTATAACCGATATGGGAATGCTGATAATGGGGTGCATCATCGCGTGCTTGTGTGGCAAGAAAACGTGCCTCGGAAATATAATTTTCATTGTCAGATAACAGCATTCCTCCGCCGGAGGTCGTAATAATTTTATTGCCGTTAAAGGATAAAATACCAAACTGGCCGAAACTTCCGGCCATCTTATTTTGATATAAGCTGCCCAGGGCCTCAGCTGCATCTTCGATAATCGGAATATCATAATGTTTACAGATGGATGTGATTTCATCCATTTTTGCCGGCTGTCCATATAGATGAACCACGATAACGGCTTTAGGCTTTTTCCCTTTAGAAATACGACCCTTAATTGCTGTTTCCAATAAGACAGGATCCATATTCCAGGTTTCTTTTTCGCTGTCGATAAAAACAGGAACAGCCTGCTGGTAGACAATAGGGTTGGCTGATGCTGAGAATGTAAAGGACTGGCAGATTACCTCATCACCGGCCTTTACGCCTAGAATAATTAAGGCCAGATGGATGGCAGCGGTTCCGGAAGACAGGGCCGCTGCGTGGGTTGTACCCACATAGGATGCTACTTCTTTTTCAAAATTATTAACATGCGGACCTAATGGGGCAATCCAGTTAGTATCAAATGCTTCATGAATATAGGTTAATTCTTCACCACCCATATTTGGAGAGGATAGCCAGATTTTTTTATTCATCTTTTCTTCCGGATTTTTAGTATTCGCGCGGGGTTGCCCCGAACAATAGCATTATCAGGTATATTTGCTGTTACCACACTTCCGGCGGCAATGAGGCAGTTATTTCCAATTTCGATTCCCGGAACGATAACGGAATTAGACCCAATCATCGTAACATCTCCGATTTTAACTGCACCGGTTAAAACAGCGCTTGGAGCAATATGAGTAAAATTACCCACTTCGCAGTCGTGTTCAATAACAGCATTAGTGTTTAATATGCAGTGGCTGCCGATAGAAGCGTCTGCGTTGATGATAACGCCCGGCATTACTAAAGTTCCAACACCAATTTTTGCAGCGCGCGATATTCGCGTGTAGGGATCGATTGCTGTAACAAAAGATTTTATTAAACTTTTAATCTCTGCGGATTTTTTTTGGCGAATTTCATTGCTTCCAATTGCCAGGATCAGATTGGGAATTTGTTCTTGAAAATCTTTTATTGAACCAACTATCTTGTGTCCGTAAAAATCGAGGTTCTTTTTATTTGGGTCATCATCAAAGATTCCGGCAATAGCTTGTGGACCATATTGTGCTTCAATTGTTTCAATTACCACTTTGCCATGGCCGCCGCCGCCGTAAATAAATATTTTCTTATCATTCATAGATTATTGTACTGTCCCGGTAAATTTTTCCATTGTGGCTTGCCCATCCTGTGAAATACCTTCTCGCCGGATAACTCTCCACAGCGTGATCCACAAAATTTTAATGTCTAATATAAATGAAATATTGTTCACATACCAGAGGTCAAGCTCAAATTTATTTTCCCAGCTTATGGCATTACGTCCGTTTATCTGTGCCCAGCCGGTGATGCCCGGTTTTACATCGTGGCGGCGCATTTGTTTTTTGGAATATAACGGCAAATACTCACTGAGCAGGGGGCGCGGCCCCACAAAAGACATTTCACCTTTTAAAATATTGATCAGTTCGGGCAGCTCGTCTATGCTGGCGCTGCGCAGGAATTTCCCGAATTTGGTCAGGCGGATTTCATCCGGCAGCAGATTGCCGTCGGCATCCCGTGCGTCGGTCATAGTGCGGAATTTATAGAGGGTGAACAGCTTTCCCTTGTATCCGGGTCGCTGCTGGGTGAACAAAACAGGGGAACCGAGTTTGAGCTTAATTAAAAAAACAAGGAATATAAAAACCGGAGTGAGCAGTATTGCGGTAATGAAAGCTAATATAAAATCAAGTATTTTTTTTAAAAATTTAGAGTACATAATGCGATTAATTTATTGAAGCTATGATATTTAAATATTTTTCTGCTAATTCTGTTCGGTCGAAATTTTTTAAAACAAAATCATAGCCTTTTATACCCATCTCAGCCAATAGTTCCTCATCCATATTGATAAACGAATCTATTAAACTTTTAAAGCTGTTTTTATCACCAGGTTCCGAATAGAAACCGCACTGTGCCGTCTCAATAAGTTCACGCGTAATGCCGTCAATGGTGACCAGTACCGGTTTTCTACAGGCCATATAATCAAATACTTTATTAGGATAAACGGTTTTAAATGTATCTGTTTTTTTTAATATGGCCATACAAACGGTACTGGCGTTAATAAAATCACCAACCTGATGTTTTGGTACAGAATCAATAAATTGGATATTATCCAAATTATATTCGGATGCTTTTTTCTTAAGAAACTCTTTCTGCATTCCATCGCCGATAAGCGCAAACAGGATATCATTGTTTCCGGAAAACAAACGTGCTGTTTCAACAACTTGTATCAAATCATTAGCAACACCGTGGGCACCAAAGTAGGAAAACACTTTTTTATTTTCCCATTTAAACTCTTTACGAACCCAATTATGCAGAGGC
>JANTFQ010000127.1 GCA_024763405.1 Calditrichaceae bacterium | reverse complement strand
GGTAAACCTTTTGGTATTTTATTCCGTCTAAGTAAATAGAGTCTGTCTATAATGTCAGAGAATAATGAGAATTTTCTTGTTTCTTTCTGTCGTTATAAGTACCTCAACCCTTAACCCCTTCTCCTACAAGGAGAAGGGGAACTTTCTTTTCTCCCTCTCCTTTCAGGAGAGGGTCGGGGTGAGGTTTTAGACTACTTTAAAAACAAACAATAATAAACAAAACAATAATAGATTTTAAATACAATTTTTTCCGGAAAAGAAGATTTGATTTCTCCTCTTGTAAACGAAAATGAGATTATCAGGCGCTGTCAAAAGGGCGATGTTAGCGCATTTGAAGAAATCTATCATCATTTTGAACGCTCCCTGTATCTATACGCCTTGCGTATGCTGGGTAATGATGAAGACGCCCGGGATGTGGTTCAGATAACTTTTATCAAATTGTTTCGGAGTATAAAACGTTTTTCATTTAAGTCCCGATTTGGAAGCTATCTTTTTAGAATACTTATTAACAGTTGTTATGATTTAATAAAAACACGAAAAAAAGAAGCGCCTGGCTTTTCCAATAAATTTGAATACGCGCAGGATTCGGATCAGGGCTTAAAAACACAATTAGAAGAAGCAATTTCCAGTTTACCGCTGCGGATGCGTGAATGCTTTGTTTTATTCGCTGTTGAAGGATTTAGACAGAATGAGATAGCCGAAATTTTATCCATCAGCGAGGGGACGGTAAAAGCACATATTTTTAAAGCCAAACAAAAACTAAAACGACTACTTGCAGATATTTGGCAGGAGAAGGTCCAATGAAATGTAACCAATACGAACAATTCGAACTGGGCAAAATAAGTCCCGGAGAATTTAAGCGTCATCTTGAAACCTGCATTTTCTGCCGGGAGATGCAACAGCAGGATGAACAACTTTTATCAACCGCCGCCGCTTTAAACCAAAATCGGAACATACCGGATTTATGGCCCGAAATCGAACAACGACTCAAAGAAGTACAAAAAAGCAGCACTGTTCCCTTTTCTGTTTTACAGAGCCCATTTCTCAGGATTGCCGCCCTGTTTCTCATTGGCCTGAGCCTTACCCTTTATTTTTATTCAAAACCAAAACCGCAGGCTCGTCCTATTTTAAGCGCCTCGGCCCTGCAGGATGTGGAGAAAAAAGAAACAGAATATATTTCTTCAATTGTCCGCCTGGAGAAAGTAGCCTCCGTACGAATGGATGATTTGGATTTGAATCTTGCATTGCTCTACCGGGATAAACTGGAGATCATCGATTCACAAATTGAAAAATGCCGGGAAGCGCTGAAAGACAATCCGGCCAACAGCCATATCCGGCGGTATTTATTAGCCGCACTGAATGAAAAAAAAAATACGCTAAAAGAAATTTTAAAATGAGGAAAAAGATATGAAAATGAATCTTATTAAACCGATTGCAATCCTGCTCATTTCCTTTAATCTCGTTCTGGCATCCAATAAACAGGACAGCCAAATCCAATTAAGTAAAACGTTTCGACAGTCGGTTCATTCGACACCTGGTAATGTTCTGCATATCCCCGATTCCCAGGCGGATATTTCGATTAAAGGCATAAAAGGAAACACAATAAAGGTGGAAGCAGCCATCGATATCAGTGAAATGGATGAGGAAAACCGGGACGCTTTTTTTGCCCAAACAAAACTCTCATTAGTTCCTGTCGCCGACGGATTTAAGATTAATCTGGATTATCCAAAAATGAAGACCCAATCATCCTTCCGTTTTCTGGGACTAAAACTATTCGCTAAAAAATATTCCATTGCCATTCACTATACGATTTCCGTGCCCGATTCAACCGCTCTTCAAATTGAAAATGAATACGGCGATATTTCTATCGAAAATGTGTCCGGAGTACATAAAATCCGAAATCAGTCGGGCAAAATTGCCCTGCGAAATTGCAGCGGTGCATTAGACTTGTACAACTCTTATGCAGCAATCGCGGTCAATCATTTTAACGGAACAGTTAATTTAAGGAGCAGCAGCTGTCCTGTTGAAATGAACGATATTAGCGGAAACGTAATAGCAGAAACGAATTACAAGCCAATCGAATTTTTTAATATCGGCGGAAATTTGACCATCAATGCTGAAAGCAGTGCAATAAGCGGTACGAAGGTGGACGGGAATTGCACTATTAGTAACTCCTATAAATCAATAGACATTCGTGAGGTGGGCGGTAAATTAGAAATCAAAGGCGAAAGTTCGAAAATTACTGCTTTTGATATTCAAAAAAATGCTTCCATACTGAATACGTATAAAGAGGTCACTGTAAAAGATGTAAAAGGAAATTTGGAAATCAAAGCGGAATCCTGCCCGGTGCATGTCCAAAATACGAACGGCTCTCTCTCCATTCGCAACACGTATGAAGCCGTTGAGGTACAAAATGTGGGCGCAGCTTTAAAGATTCAGGCCGAATCCTGCCCAATTGAGGTAAGTAACATAAAAGACTCTGTACAAATTCAAAATACCTATAAAAAAATCGAACTAAAAAATATTTCAGGAAACCTGAAAATTGACGGTGAATCCTGTGCTGTGCGCATCGACAGTGTCGGAGGAGACCTGGATATATCAAATACGTATAAATCTATTGATATTGAAAATACATTCGGCTCCATTCGTGTTAACGGAGAGAGCAGCTCTGTTGAAATTTCAAGTATTCAACAATTACCGCCTACAGGATACATCAAAGTTTTTACGACTTATAAAAAGATAATGCTTAAGGTTCCGGCAAAAACAGAGGCGAATGTTTTCCTAAAATCAGAATATGGAAAAGTGAAATCGGATTTACCGGCCTATTTTGATAATGAACAGGAAATCGAAAAACGATTAAAAAAGGGGAAGCCGCTTATCCGATTGGAAAGCAGCGGGGATATTTATTTACGCGAAGAATAAAAAAATAAGCGCGGCATAACGGGCTGTTTTTCCGGCAGAAACCAAACTAAGAAAAAGCAAAAAGCGCACCTTAAATGCCCCGGCCACCACCGTCAGTGGATCGCCAACGATGGGAACCCAGGCAAAGAGCAGACTATAGACCCCGTATTTCCGGAAACGGGCGGTTGCCTTTTTTACCGAATTTTCCTTTAAACGGAACATTTTATAAAACAAAAAACGATTGCCGTATAACCCCAAATAATAGTTTACGACAGAACCCAGAATATTTCCGGTTGTGGCTGCAGCAAAAGGCAGCAGCCATTCCCCGCTCTGCTGAATTAACAGTATCAGCAGGATTTCCGAGCTAAACGGTAAGATGGTTGCCGCGAGAAAGGAAGCCAAAAACAGACCAGGCACACCAAAAATGAGTAATGATTCCATTCCAACGTATTCCTGACAAAAGGATTAGATTTTAATGATTATGTCTTTAACTCAGCAAAATTTGTGCTACTTGACATTCTAACACACCCCCTGCAAAGATCAATTGCACTACTGACAAACATTGCTCCCCCTCTCTTTCAACAGGCTGTTGTCCCGATACTCGGGATCATTCCCAGTTTACCCCTTTTGGGCTTGCCCCTTTTGGGCTTGCCTCTTTTTTGGGCTTGCCCCCTTTGGGACTTGCCCCTTTTTGGGGGGGAATACTTTTATGAGCCAGGCGTCTGACTGGTCGGGAATCTATGCAATTTTTGACTGGATTCCCGCCAGAAGCCTGCGGGAATGACTCAATTAGCGATTTGACCAAACAGGGCATTCCCGCGAAGGCAGCTTGCCCGGCTTTCGACGGGGGAATCTATTCATTTAAACTTAGACACTATTTTGCCAAAACGCATAAAATAAAAAAGGCGCAACGAAATAACAACGCTGCGCCTTTTGAACATTAACCTGTTCTCCCGTTTTATGCCTGTTCTTCTTTGCCTTTTGTAGACAGTTTAAAAGGCATATAAGCCGGGCAAAATCCGGTTACGGCCGTCAGCAGCGGTACCAGCCCCAGCGCGCCCCACCAGCTTTTAAAATAAACGCCTGCCGCAATCACTGCAATACCAACTATTATTCTGAATAGCTTGTCGCCTTTACCTACATTTGCACTACATTTCATACGTATCTCCATTTGTTGATTTATATTGACGGACTAATATTACGTCATCTGAATTGTAATGTATGTAACTAAGTCACCAAGCCGTTTTATTTCATTTTCAGCTTTAATTTTTCCGGTGCGTGGATTTCAATTTCTCCTCTGGAAAGCAAAATCAGCCCTTCCATTTCAAAATCCTTTAACAGTCGGCTGATTACTTCTCTTGCCGTTCCCAGCTCTTCGGCAATTTTATGATGGGTCGTCTGTACAAACCGGCTTTCCTGAGTCCTGTTTGCGAGCAGCCATTCCGCAAGCCGGGCATCCATTCGGCGGAAGGCGATTTCCTCTACCGTGGTAATCACATCTGCCAGACGTTGCGCCAAAAGCCCCAGCACAAACTGACGCCAGCTATAAAAACGGTTGACCCAATCGCGCAGCACATTGGCCGGAATGATTACCGCCTCTGCCTCCTCTTCCACTTGTGCGATTGCCGGAAAATTCCCGTCATTCATAATACAGGAAGCGGTTAGGATACAGCCGCCACCCGGTCCGAAACGGTAAAGAGTAATTTCGCGCCCGTTCTCTCCCGCTTTAAACACACGCACCGAACCGGAAAGCAAAACCGCCAGACTGTGGCAGACATCCCCTTCCCAAAACACGGTGGTACCGGCGGGAATCATCTGAATCCGTACCAGGCGGGAAAATTCCTGCAGCAGTTTGTCTTCTGCATCCTGCAGAAAGGGTAATTTCATTTGTATCCGTTTTAAATCTTCTTGTTCCATAAAGGCAATTCTCTATTGGTATTATTTCATTAAATACCTGCAATTAATACAGCGTGTAAAAACACTATTTCTCTGTCTACCGGAATCCGGCGGAATTAATCTCTAAAATACCGTCCTGGAATAACCACCGTCCACCGCGATTAACTGACCCGTAATATAGGTGTTTTTCCCGGATAACAGAAAAACAGCGAGGGCAGCCAGTTCCTGCGGTTCTCCAAAACGGCCCATGGGAATTTGTGCTTCACGTCTTTTTGTGATTTCGTCTACCGAGGTATGCGCCTTTTCCGCCCAGCTTTGCAACAGAGCTTCCAGCCGTTCCGTCCTGGTCGGTCCGGGCAGAATGGTATTGATCAATATATTGTCAGCGGCCGTTTCGGAAGACAGGGTTTTAAGATAAGCGGCTGCAGCCGGACGAATCGCATTGGACAAGGCCAGATTATCGATGCTCTGTTTAACCGAAGAAGATTCAATAACAGCAATACGGCCGTATTTTTGCCGGCGCATAATTGGAACAAATAGACGCGTCAGGCGCACAACAGACATAAATGTCGTATCAAGAGCGGTTTGCCAGGAGGCATCACTAAACGTTAACGCCCCACCGGCCGGAGGACCACCGGCATTAAGAAGGAGACCGTCAATTCCTTTAAATGTGGAAATGACCCACTCTCCAAGCCTGGAAATATCAGCCGGATTCTGAACATCACAGGCAAAAACAGGGATATCATACTTTGAAGCAGTGCGTAGTTTCTGCGCGGCCTGAAGTAGATTTTCCATATTACGTGAAACAAGGGCGACGCGCGCGCCTTCCTGCACAAGCGCTTCGGCACAGGCAAATCCCAGGCCTTTACTCCCTCCCATAACAATGACTTGCTTATCATTAAGATGTAAATCCATCCTTACCTCCTCTTTAAATCAATTACCGGATTCCGTAATGGCTCAAAACCGTTAATCCGGCATTCAATCCGGTCCCCGTGCCGCAGGGCCGCCGCGCCGGGTGTGCCGCTGGATATAATATCGCCGGGTTGCAGCGTCATCACTTTTGCAAGAAACCGAATCAAAAATGCCGGCGAAAAAGTCATTTCGCTCACGGTGTTTTCCGCGGCAACCTGCCCATTAAGCAGGGTTGAAATCTTCAGATCTTCGAGATGTGGAATTTCATCCACGGTAACCAACTGCGGCCCAAGACTAATAAAAGTATTAAAATTTTTACTCAGGGTCAGGTAGCGGGGATTCTTTCGAAGAATATCTTCGGCGGTCATATCAATTATAGAAACAAATCCCGCCAGGGCACGCAGCGGTTTTTCCGAATCCAGGTTTTTAATTTCACTCCCGATAACGAGACCCAGCTCGGCCTCTCCGGTTACCTTTTGCGACAAAAGCGGCAACCGGACGGAATCGCCCGGACCAATAATCGTTGTATCCGCTTTAATAAAACCAGCGGGTAATTCCTGGGGAGTGCGGGCAGAAAGATCCGCGGCATGGGCCGGGTAATTCAGGCCAATTCCCCATATTTTTCCCGGATGCCGGTATAAAGGACAATAGAGTACCTCCGTCCGCTTCAGCTGTTCTTTCGCGGTCCGCTTCAGGTCGTCTTGGCTTAAATTATTGAACCAGGTACGCAATTCATTCAAAACTCCCATCTGCAATATATCCCATACAGTTTCGGGCCAGCTTGTCTTAAACAAAAGATTAAGCGCCCTCAGAGGAAGTAATCCTTCCGTAGTGGCAAGAGCTGCCGTCTCCTCTTCCCCAAGCCGAATACTGTAAAGGCGCATTTAATTTCCTTCCAAAAATTTCATCACCGCCTGCATCAATAAAAAACGCTGCCGCTGTTCGATAACCGTTTCGAACGGAAAACCCGCCACTACACAGCGATATGAGCCGGCAAAAGCCGTGGCGGCACTGAATTCATTTTCTTTGTATCGCAAGATGACTTCTCCTTCTCCAACCGGAGTGAGAGCATCAGGCGCTTCTACTTTGTATAGGTCTTCTCTAAACGCTGTATTAAATTCCAATTCGGGCAAAGTAAATAACGAATGAACCGGACTAAACAGCCGTCCCCTTCGTGACGCGTGACCGGTATCCCAGTTTATATGAAGAATTTCCCTGCCGAAACGGACATCGGGGTCTGAATCTTTTTTCCCTGCAAAAAGGTCTGTTCCCG
>JANTFQ010000126.1 GCA_024763405.1 Calditrichaceae bacterium | reverse complement strand
AATGGCTGGCGGCGCGTTTATCGGAGTTCTTACGTAAACATGTAACCGAAACAAATCCGCCCTTTGAAATTGAAACCTTCACCGGACAGCAGCTTACCGTGCTGAGTACCACAGTCTAAAAAGTACCGGCGCTGTTTGCCAAATCAATTTCATTTATATTTACATTCCGTGGCTGGCGCGTACAATATATAACCGCCCGGGCCACATCTTCGGCCCGCATCATTTTTGTGCGATCCCAATCATACGGAATCGTATCCTGAAGGGGTGTATCAACCGCCGCCGGATAAATACTGGTTACCCGAATTCCCTGGGACTGCACTTCCGCTCGCAGTGTATCGGCCAGAGATTTAAGCGCCGCCTTGGAGGCACAATAGGCGCCCCACCCGGCAAAACTCTGCTTCCCTGCTACCGAATTTATAAAAATAATCTGGCTGCTTTTGGCCATCAGTGGCAGCAATTTCTGAGTCAGTAAAAAAGGCGCACGTACGTTTACATCCTGCACTACCTGCCAGTCTTCCACATTCATTTCGGCAAAAGAACCGACCCTTGCAATGCCTGCATTATGCACCAGCAGATCTATCTTCCCCGCATAGTTACTGAAAAACGAAATCGCGTTTTCAATTTCCAGAGTACGACTTAAATCCATCGGCAAAATTTCCGCGCTGCCGCCGTCTTTCTGAATTAATTCGGACACTTCCCGTAACTGATTTTCAGAACGGGCCAGCAAGAGAACGCCAATCCCTTCTTTGGCAAGCGCCAGTGCAATCGCACGGCCTATTCCTCTGCCTGCGCCGCTGACAACCGCCCAGTTTTTATCCGGCAACACGTTCACTCCGTATCAGGTTTAAAAATTCCGAGCGGGTTTTATCATCATCTTTAAACGAACCCAGCATCGTGGACGTTATCATTTTGGCTTTGTCTTTCTGTACGCCGCGCATCATCATACACATATGCTGGCCTTCCACAACCACTCCCACACCGTCCGGTTTGAGTGTATCATTCAGTAAATGGGCAATTTCAAGCGTCATATTTTCCTGGATCTGCAGACGGCGGGCAAACATATCCACAATGCGCGGAATTTTACTAAGTCCAACCACTTTCCCATTGGGAATATAACCCACGTGGGCTACTCCGAAAAACGGCAGCATATGGTGTTCACACATACTGTAATATTCGATGTTGGCCACGACGACCATTTCGTCGTAATCCACATCAAAAATCGCTTTATTGATCAGTTTTACCGGGTCTTTATGATAACCCTGCGTTACCTCTCGGTACATCTTTGCCACACGAAACGGCGTATTTACCAAACCCTGGCGCTGCGGATCTTCGCCGATTTCCAGTAAAATATTTTTTACCGATTCTTCTATACCCTTCATCAGGCGTCCTTTCCAATATCAAAATAGTTGTTGTTTGTTTCCCATAAGCGAATATGAAACAATTTTCCGGACGGTAACCGTTGCTCCAATTCGTTCCATAAATACTGTACAATATTTTCGCCTGTGGATATTTTATCCTTAAAATATGGTACTTCCATATCGAGATGTTTATGCTCCAGCGTAGCTAAAAACTCCGTTACCACCGTATCAAACTCCGGCAGGGGAATGATCATTCCTGTCGCGGGATTCGGTTTTCCCCGAAGCGTCACCTCCACCGAATAGTCGTGCCCGTGTCCGTAATAATTGTTGCATTTATCAAAAATCTGTTTATTCTCTTCATCGCTGAGTATAGTCGAATTCAGACGGTGCGCAGCACTGAATGAATAAATTCGCGTGAGTGAAATCCGGCTCATTTTAATCCTTCCAGACATCGGCATATAAATCCGCCTTTTCATAAAGACGGATGCGCTTTAAATAAATATCGGGCAAAGATTTAAGCTTTTCATCGATCAGTTCAAATAAAACCAGCGCAATATTTTCGGTGGTGGGAATGGTTTCTTTAAACCAGGGTGTGTCTATATTTAAAAATTTATGGTCAAATTGATTAACCACTTCATTTACCAGTTCTTTAAGCCGGCTTAAATTTATTATCATTCCGGTTTGCGGATGGATACGTCCGCTGACCGTTACGTGCAGGTCGTAATTATGGCCGTGTCCATAAGGACTGACGCAAAGACCAAACTCCGCGTTATTTTTTTCTTCCGACCAATCCTCGCGCCAGTAACGGTGGCTGGCCGAAAATTCAAATTTTTTTGTAATGGTTACCTGAGCAGACATTGTGTTACCTTTTTATTATACCAATCAACAATTGGTTTGCAAATGGGAATATCGGCATAACCGAAAAGACGAAATGGTTAAAAAGAAAACCACTTTTGTTCGAGTATACAATCCAGCTTCTGAAAACGTTTTTTATCGGCGGAATATTTCACTTATGAAACCCCTGTGTATCTACCTATTTTAATATATAGATCGTGAATAAACAAAGAAAATCTCTATTGGTATAACAATAAATTTTGGTCCTTCCGGTTTAAACTAACTGCGAAAGAAATAATGCAACCGGTACCCGGACCGGGGTACGTACACTAAAACAATCCATCTCAGCAAAATCGTGGCTGAAGTAAAGCTGGAAAGAATGTTCAACATTCAGCAGGTTCGAAAAATAATGCAACGATGGTGAAATCGACTTATTATTTGCCGATTTTACTTCCACTAATATCCAGGGAATATTGTCTTTAACAATTAAGAAATCGACTTCTCTTTTATTTTTATCACGTAGAAAATAGAGGCCAAACTGCCCAAATCCGGCATCGTTCCAAAAATGCACTGCTTTTAAAAGATGAGAAGCGACAAAATTTTCGTTACGGGCGCCCTCTTCACGGATTAAACTCCAATCCCATAGAAATATTTTCGGCTGTTTGCGAAGCGTTTTAGGAATGTTTTTATACCAGGGCCGTATCGTAAACACAAAATATAAATGCTCTAACAAATCTATCCAACGGCGTATAGAATCCGGCGAAACATTTAGAACGGCGGCAAGAGAACTATAGTTAATCAGCTGGCCGCATTGGTAGTTAATAAGTTCCGCCAACATACCAATCTGATTTATTTCCTGAACATTAGATATTTCTCTAATATCTTCCTTAAACACTTGCTCTAATCTTAAATTTTTCCAGCGATTATAAAAGCGTCTATTATTTTTTAAGAAGGGTTCCGGGAAACCACCAAAATGCATTAAATGTGTAAGCTCTGCTTCTTCTATTTTCCGGGGAGGTTTAATTAAGTCTTCACTAAAATTTGAAGAAATTAATTCCGCTACCGATAAAGGATGCATTCGATAATTAAAATACCGGCCCATTAAACTATCGCCGCCTGTTTTATATATATTTAATCTGGCGCTGCCCGTAACCGATATTTTATAACGCTCTTTTTCAAGATCATAAAAACCTTTTAGAAACAATTTCCATTTTCGGTGTTTATGTATTTCATCAAATACAATATGACGCCCTCTGTTCGTAATATCATCAAGCTGATAATTATCGGTTAGCGCTTTAATCCCCCGACTTAACAAAAAACGATCATTCTGATTATCATAATTGATATAAATGGGATTCTCGAATAGCGCTTTTGAGGTAGTCGTCTTTCCCACCTGCCTCGGGCCACTGATAAACGCCATCTGATTATTGTTTAAAAAATGATCCTTGAGCAAATTATCATATATTCTTTCCACAATATTTCCTTAAGTCTATTTTCTTAAATATATGAAAATAATACAGAAAGGCAAGTACCATTTTTAGACACATCGCTAATTAGTCCGGACTATTCCACGATGTATATAAAAATGGTCCTATTTTTCGGTAACAACGCAATCCCCTTAGGATTATCCACGGGCTACGGTATTTTTCCTGATTTGAGGGATGAAAATTTGGAAACAACTGAATAGAAAGAATTAAAACCCCGAGCAAGACCACTTCTGTTCTAATAGTTTATGGATTTCAAATCAAGTTGTAAATGAGGTTTATAGCCTGATTTTATGTCCCGGCATTGTCGCTTTTGCCGGGTGCTATTCAATAAATAATAAGCAACGAAATCCGCTTATTGTTTTTTCTCATCAAACAACTTGGCGGGACTTGTGGTCAGGGTAGGATCGGAATCCCAGGATAAATTAGGCATAGGCAGCCCCTTGGCGTGCACCTGTTTCATAGCAAAGGATTTCAATTGGTTGTTGACAGAGGCTTCTTCACTCTCTACTACCGTCATCACGAGATGTTCGAAAGTTTCTTGTGGATTATGATAAATATCTTCGATAATACCATCTTTAAATGAACAGTTGGAGAGCAAACCGGTATCTTCCACCAGCTTTTGTTTGATTCTATCGATTGGTATAAAAGAAGAACTCTCCTTTAAAAAATCATTGCATACTTCGATATACGCTTTCATCGAATCTGCTTCTTTTTCCGAATCCATTAAATCGACACCGGTTTCGAGATAATAGAGCTTTTCTAAAATCTGCTCCATTATAGTACCCCTCAAAATCATTCCGTGCTGCGGTGCAATGATCAACGGAGCCGGCTTCAGCGCGCTGATCTGGTCTACCGCGGCCTGCAGGGCTTTTGACGAAGGCATATAACGCTGATGATACGCCCGGATACCGTCCCAATCTTCTTCCTGGGCATAAAGGCGATCTTCCTGTACGGCGCTGTTTAACCCGCTTAATAAATCGCCCGAAAAGAGTACCCGGGTTTCAGGATCATAGGTCATAAACGATCCTTTTTCACAACAAAACGGGATGGGTACGTACTGCAGCGTGTGACCGGTGGAGAGCGGGGCGCGGTTATCCTTAAAATTATTGATCAGTTTTACGCTTTTGGGATGAATTTCATAGTGAATGATCTGACTCCAGTTATCTTCGCTGGTGATGCATACCGCTTTGGTATTAGTCTTACGCAGATAAATGGCATTCATACACACCCCGGGATCCGAACTGTGCAGACTGTACAAATGCACCTTAGAAATACTGCCGAGAAGGGCGGAGATTTTTTTTGAAATAAACGGGAAATCCGCCGGGCCGCCGGGATCGATTAAATAATTAAGTGCATTTTCTTCCTGCCGGAAACGGCGCAGATAGACATTTTGCTGCAGCAGCGACTTAGGATTCCGCCGCCCAACCCACCAGGTACCGGCTGCAATTTCCACCGCTTCATCTAATTTATAACTGCGTTTTTCTTTGGAATACGCCGCTAAAAATTCCGGCCTTAATTTTTCGCCGAGGGGACGGATGACAAAGATTCCGGTGTTCCAGCTGCGCAGTTCATCGAGGGCGGCATTTTCATCAAAATCCTTAAAGGTAATTTTGGCGATATCACCGCGTTCCAGTTCAATCTCGCCGACCTGTCCTTTTTTCTGCAAGATTATCGTTCCGCTGATGCTTTTTTTGGCGCAGATTTTTAATACCTGATCCAGCCCATACTCTTTCAGTTCCCCTTTAATCTGGTTGGCCTGCTCCTGACTCTGGCGTACCCGCCGGAACATCGCTTCTATTTTTACCATCACCTCGTCAAAGGTAAACGGCTTTATAATAAAATCATCGCCGCCTGCCTTAAAGCCATCGATCATTAAATCACGTTTGGCGGTAAGAAAGATGAAAGGGATATTGCGTGTGATTTCGTTACTGCGGATCTTGCGGCATAATTCCAGACCGTCCATTTCGGGCATGGCAATATCCGATAAAATCAAATCCGGGATCATACGTTTTATTCGTTTCAGGGCCTCCTTGCCGTTTGCTGCAGTGAGTATTTCAAATTCGCCCGAAAGCTCCATAATGCGCTGCAGGGAAAACAGAATTGTTTCTTCATCATCAACTAACAGAATCACTTTTTTAGATTTCAACGATAAGCTCCCATTGGCATAAAAATGTTTTCTATATATCCGGCTTTAATAAATAATCGGAAATATATATAAAACAACGTTCTGAATCAAAATGTGCTGTTTAAATTTTAACTTAAAAATTAAATATAAGATTATTTTACGCAGATCAACCGCTTTTTAGACCAATAAGATATACTAAAATTTTATCTCAGAATTATTAGTTGCTTTTTTTAATTATTCATTTATATATTTGAAAATGTAAAGCGAGGTTTCGTTCTTATGCCGCAAAACAGCCTGTCATTCCTGGAAAATAGTTTTACCCGGAGAGAGTTTAATTCTTCAATAATTAAATATGCAGGGAAAATTGTTTTAAGTTATTCAATTCTTTCCGGAATAGAGGTTTTTAGTTCCGGTAAAAAACTTTTTGCTGATTCAGTTGGTTCCATTACCTTCTCTCCTGAAATGCCTGATGAGACAATAGCTCCTGACATGGGACTGGCACCTAATAAACCCCTGGCGTATGAGCATCGTTATGAAGTAATCCTGCCATATGAAAACGCTCCATTCTATTTTGGTGTCAAAGGAGCTGAGGGAAAAGTGAGTCCTTCATGGACTATCACAACTGATGCAGACAACCCTTTGAAAAAATATGTCAATGTTCGTTTTGCGAAAGGTCAAGTTGGCGAATCAGCCAATCTTGAAATGGTTTTTTCTGATGTTCCAGTGGGCATCAAAGATACTCTTCCTCCAGTTATTAAGTCCCCTCAGCTTAGCAATAATTATCCTAATCCCTTCAATGGCCCAACAAATATTGAATATAAAATTCATAAACCCTCTCAGGTCTCTCTCAAAATATACAATATGGCTGGTCAGTTTATCAAAACTCTTGTTGACGAAAACCAAAATGGACCAAGAAATTATTCTGTTAGGTGGAATGGTCTTGATGATAAGAATCAAGAAACAGCTTCGGGTGTTTACATTGGCCTTCTTCAGACTCCGTATTTCAATAAGGCTATTAGGATGGTGAAGTTGAAATGACACAAACCATTGATGATGCAATTCTGTCTTTTACTGATGATGATGGTTCAATTACTACGAATAAGATGCGAGATCATAAAGTTGATGGTGGTATTGTTGGTGGATATATCCGTGCCAGTCCTAACAATGATACTGGAAGTACAACAGCATGGGAAC
>JANTFQ010000125.1 GCA_024763405.1 Calditrichaceae bacterium | reverse complement strand
AAAGGGACAGGCCCAAAAAGGGGGCAAGCTGGGAATGATATTATGCAGCAGCCGGTTTGAAAGAAAAGGGGACTAAATGCTTGTCAGCAGTGCAATAAATTTTAGTAGGGAGGTGTTGGAATCTTCCAAACAGGTAAACGCTTTGTCCTTGCGAGTTAGAGCCATATACAATAAATAGATTCGGGAAACACATGAAAAAAAGATTGTCCTTTCTAAATAATATTTTCCGCCTGCGGCTGGAAGAATTAATCGCTCTGATATTTTTAATTCCCTCTTTTTTGATCACCATCAGAGCAAACTGGTATTTTATTGAACTGAACAAACACATTCCCCGAAGATTTTACGGAGGTATCACCCGGTTGGTGGTTACCGCGGTTTTGATGACCGCCTTTTTTTATTTTGTTAAGAAAAAACCGCTTTGGAAATATCTTTACTGGTTAAGGGATGTTATGCCGTTTTTATTTTGTATTGCAATATATACTAATTTACACGATACCATTCATTTTGTGAATCCGCATGATATTCATGACAAACTCATTGCAATCGACAAATTTTTATTCGGTGTGGAACCCGTCATTTGGGCACAGCAGTTTTACCATCCCTGGCTGACACAGTATTTCAGCATCAGTTATATGAACTATTTTTTTATTGCCGTAATCGTTGTGGTTTATCTCCTGATTAAAAAACAAGATGTTGAAATGCGCAGGGTGTTGCTGGGTACTATTTTGTCTTTTTACTTTGGATATTTTTTATATATTCTTTTTCCGGCTGCCCCGCCACGGCTTACTTTAGCGGATCAATTTGTTCGTAATTTTCATGGCGGATGGCTGAGCGCCGCGCAGGTAAAGCTGGTTAGCATTTCATCTTCTTCATCACGGGCGGCTTTTCCCAGTCTGCATTGTGCTGTAACCCTAATCAGCCTGATGTATGCTTTTAAATACGCCCGCACACTTTTTTATATTTTACTTATTCCGGGCATAAGCCTCGTACTTGCCACTGTCTATTTGAGGCACCATTATGTGGTTGATATTCTGGCGGGTTTTGCTTTAGCAATATTTACTTATTACACAGCACCATATCTTGCTTCCTGGTGGGAAAAACTGCGAAAAAAACATCTTCCTTTACAGGTCTAAGACAGGATGAAATTTGACAGGTGTTTCCGCTCGGAATCAGCAGTAACACGCCTGGTAAAACTTCAAACTGCCAATTCATGCTCGGCGTATCAAGCTCTGATGAAGGTCCTGATATGTTTCTATATCTTGACTTTGTTGAAACGAAAGACTTTGTTCTGCTTAAACCCGGCGGTATAAACGAAATCAAAATGTGCATCAAAGGGTTAGGCTAAGTCCAACACTTAATGCTCGTTCGCCTATCCCGGCCCACTCTCCATAGATACTAAAATCATTCACACGCACAGCAGTACCTATCGCCAATTGGTAATGATGGATATCGCTTCCCGTTACATCCTTTCCATCCATCTTCCAGTTTACCGGCCCTCCGAAAACCCGGGTAGATAAATAGGGAAATATATAACCATTAATATTCCACCCGGCCCGAGCCCCAAAGCGAAGATCGGAAGCTAAATAATTTGTTTTTATTTCTTTAATTAGAGCCTGTGTTTTTGTGAATGATACGCTGAAATTTGATGACAAGTCAATAAAAGGCATTATTCCGTCACCGACGAAAACAATGTACTCCAAACCAACTGATACCATCCCACCAGGATCAACATTCTGTTTAGTTTTTTCCTTTGGTGTCAAAGTACCATCAAGGATTATTCCCAGAGCACCACGAAAGGTAAATCTCTCATTGATGAGCCAGGAGCCGGATAGGGATACTGTTGACATCTTTACATCAACTTCACGATCATTATCGAACCGAAGTGTAGAATTGAATGAACCAATACCAAAGCCGATATTAAATTTTTTCGCTTTTGACTGGTCATTTTGATTTTTTGAATCATAGCATTGTGGAGGCGGACCGCCTGTCGAAGGTACACCTCAGCCGCTGGCTGTCGGCACAGAAATCAGCCAAATAAAAAAGAACAATAACAGTGAAACTAGAGTTTTGTTTAAATACATGAGAGTGGATTCCCTCCTTATTATTTTATAAACATGAAGGCTAAGCTAATCTGCCGAATTTATGTGGCAAAAAACTACTGGAAAACAAAAAATCAAGCCCTGTTTTTTTCGGTGAGCTGAGGCAAGTCGTTTAGGCTATTTTTCTTTTTTGAGCCAACGAATGATCGCGTCAACCAGCTCGTTCTCATGTCCCTCAAACGTATGATTTGCTCCAGATATTTCCACCTGCGAATAGATATCTGAAACCATTCCTACTCTTTCGGATGCGGCTGTGTAATCCTTGCGGTTTTTACCACCCCATATATCTAATACAGGGATGCCAACCTTTTCCAAATTCTGATCGCAGGCTAACGGAGCCCCACCATTGTTTCGAGCTCCGGCGACAATCAGGCCGGCAAGTCCACTGTTCGGGTGTGTTGCTACGAACGCGCTAGCCATACGCGCTCCCATGCTATGCCCAAATAAATAGAGCTTAGAAACGCCTTTCCCTTTCAAGTAGGTGATTGCTTGTTCAATGGTTTTGTAAACGTTTGGAAATGCTTTTTTGTAGTTTTTCCAATGGCCATATCCGGTAGGCATTTGAAGAGAAAGCGTGTGAAACCCAAGCCTTTTATGCACCTCTTTGCGCACAGGATCAACGACAAGCCATGTTGGATTTTTGTCGCGCCCATGGGTGAGAATTAAGCCGTATTTGCAACTTCCCCCATTAAGATAAACGGAACCATTTGGTTCGACCGCGTATGCAACAGAGGAGATAAAAACCCAAATCAGAATAAAAACAATGTTTACTTTTTTCATCATTTCTCTCCATTTGGCAAGAAACGGACGCATTGAAGCCTAATTTAGCCCAGGTCTTATTGATTTTGCGGCTTATATGTTCCCGGAAGCCTTTTTAGAAAAGGCTCCGGGACAGATAGAAATCTAATTTCGTATGCAGTATTTTAAGCGGACTATTATTCGAACAGTTGCAGAATATCATCTTTTTCCAGTGATTTAAAGAAAGATTCTTCGGTGGAAATAAGCGATTTAACCAGATTGACTTTTTTAGCCTGCAGCTGGATAATTTTTTCCTCCACACTGTCTTTTGAAATCAATTTATAGGCAAATACTTTTCGTGTCTGGCCGATGCGGTAAGCCCGGTCGGTAGCCTGCATTTCAACAGCGGGATTCCACCACGGATCGTAATGCACCACATAATCGGCTGCCGTTAAGTTTAAGCCGATTCCGCCCGCCTTAAGACTAATCAGAAAGATACGAATATTCGGATTTCCCTGAAATTCATCTACCGGAGTCTGGCGATCTTTGGTTGAGCCGTCGAGATAGGAATAGGGTATATTCTGGCCGTCGAAATGACGCCGGATGATTTGCAGCATTTTTACAAACTGGCTGAAGATTAGGACTTTGTGACCTTCGGAAATAATCTCTTCAATCATTTCGGTAAGGGCGTTAAATTTACCGGAAGTATCAACGTATTTTTGATCGACAAGCGCCGGGTGGCAGGCAATCTGCCGTAGTTTGGTCAATCCTTCCAGTACCTTAAACTTCGATTTATTCAATCCTTTACTTTCAATCTCTTCCATAATGCTATCACGGTAGCTCTGCTTCCACTTGTTGTACATTTTAAACTGTTCTTCAGACATAGGTGATTGAATTAAACTTTCCACCTTTGGCGGCAGTTCCTTGGCTACATCTTCTTTTTTACGGCGCAGGATAAATGGGAAAATCAGTTTCCGTAGCGCGGCGGCTGCCTGAACATTTTGTTCTTTTTCGATGGGGCGCATAAAAGATTCTTTGAAGAATGCCTGATCGCCCAGTAAGCCCGGATTGATGTAAGCAAATTGAGACCATAAATCCATCGTATTATTTTCGACAGGCGTACCGGTCATGGCCAGCCGGTTGCTGGCCTGAAGCAGACGCACCGCTTTCGATGTTTCCGAACCGGGATTTTTTATGTATTGTGATTCATCCAGAATAGCAAAGTTAAATGCTATATCTTTCAAAAAGGCGATGTCTCGGCGTAAATGCCCATAGGTGGTTAAAATAACCTGGTATTTTTTAAGGCGCCGTATATCTTTGGAGCGGCGGGTTCCATAATGAATTAAATAATTCAACCCCGGAGTGAATTTGTTGATTTCACGGGCCCAGTTAAAAATAACAGAGGTGGGCGCTACAATAAGGTTAGTCTTTTTGGGATGCAGATTACTTTCGTTACGGAGTACCGCTAATGCCTGAATGGTCTTTCCGAGTCCCATATCATCGGCCAAAACGCCACCGAAAGAAAAATCTTTCAGAAAATTCAGCCAGTCGTACCCGGCCTTTTGGTAATCGCGCAGTTCACCCGTAAAGTTTTCCGGCAGCTTGTAATCTTTAATCTTATTAAACTTATCTAATTTTTTAATTTTTTCCGTACTGAGCGTATCCATCTGTTTATGATCAGCTTCGCTGAGCATTCGGTCGATGAATGAAAGATGATGGTTGGCGAAGCGAATACTGTTGTCTTCCACTTTACCAAAATTGACCATATAATTCAGCTTCTCAATTAATTTTTCCGGTAATTTGGCAATGCTCCCATCCCGTAGTTTGATAAATTTTTTGTTGGCTTTCAGGGCGCGTTTGAGTTCTTCCAGAGTCACCGAAACACCGTCAAATTCTAAGTTTAGTTCGATATCAAACCAGTCCGTCTCGGAAGAAACATTTACGCCGAAGGTGGCATCGGCCCGTTTTACTTTAAAGCGAACCAGGCTTTCTTCACCCATAATTTCGAAACCCTGTTCCAGAAGAGAGGGGAGTCCTGTAAAAAGCCAGTCTAAGGCATCTTCAAAAGTTGCGTAAAAAAGTCCCGGTGTATCTTCTACAATCTCACTTTCCAAAACCTGGTTACGAATAGTGGATTCCATTTCCCGGTCGCGGTGAACACGAATAATATTTTTTGTTTTGGAATCGTACTGCAGGTACTGATCGTTGCTGTGACTATAAGATATTTCAATACCACCATATAATATCGAAAGCGAAACCACAAGCTGGTCATCCATTTCTTCGATATAGATACGCTTACCACTGACTTCATTTATTTCGGTTACGGCGATCCCGGGGGGAAATTCCACATAGGGGAAAATGGGAAGCTTTGCCAGGTAATCCGAAATAAAGGAATGGTATTCGTCTTTGGAAAGCTGAATATGCAAATCTTCGTCGATAAAGGACTTAATGTATGAGTAGCGGAACGGAAAATTACAGAAATGCAGTTTGCCATCCCGGTAAAACCAGATTGGATTCGTGGTTAAAATTTTAGTGGATTTATCAACCTTAATATCGTGATTGTCCCGAATAAAATGGGGCTGAAAGGCATAATTGTTATATTCATCCTGTTCCAGTTTAAAAACAAGCTGCCAGGGCCGGCGGCCAAAGCGGATACGGGAGCCAATGGAATCATCTTCATTTTTAATGTGTAATTCGCTGGTGCTAAGTAAATTAAAAATCTGTCCGGCATCGAGGCCGAATTCAAGATAGCTGGTTTCCAGGCGTCCGCGGTAATAGACAGAAGACTGCTGACTCTGCAAACGCTCGAGATAGGAAATAGCGATTAAATCGCCGGAGGTTCGGAAGACATTCTGTTCTGAAAGTTCATTAAACGAAGGCTCCTGGATGCGCCCGTAAGTGCCGTCTTTTTTCATATAGACTTTTACCGGCTTAATGTTCCAGTAGTTTTCCAGAATATTGATGATGTAAATCAGTTTCCAGCGCACTTCCTGCGAAAACTCACTGTCGACCTGCTGAATGGTAATTAGTTTTTCAAAATATTCCCGCCAGCTGAATCCTTCTTCCTGAATGGTGTCATCATTGGATATTTGTTCATCAATTATTTTTAATGCGGCGGCGACGGCGTGCTTGCATATATAATTATAAGGACAGGAGCATTCCGCGTCAAAGGAACGGTCGTCCGCTTTTAGTCGTACTACATAAGGATAGGTTCCCTTTACCGTAGCAAGCACCGAAAGATTATCCATTTGTTTTATTTTGACCCGGCCTTCTTTAAAATAATCCAGTCCCTGTTTAAAGATAATATCCGGTACCCGGTCTTTTAAATCTTTTATATCTATTTTCAATTTATTCTCCATTTTAATTTACAGCATCCCATTTTGCGAAGCGGTGCTGTTAAAATCATATATACTTTGAACGGGTAATATAACACATAAGTTTTTGTGATTCAAAACTAAAAAGAGAAAAACTTTAAAACTATTTATTTTAGTAGATATGACCGGTTAAAACCACAGCTGACCGGTTTTATTACGGATTTCGGTGAAGGGTGAATAATGCGGGTTTTCTTTTTGTAAAAATTGGTGGATAAAAGTGGGGTGTCCCTGTTTAATTATTTTATCCGGTTGATCGATGGTTTGAAGAATAGTGCTTTCCCAGGCCTGGGCCTTTTTCCCCCATAAAATATAAAAAGGACTTTCCCTGCGCGTGTTCAACGCGGCAATAACAGCGCGGTGAAAGGGCTGCCAGAAAGAAAAATGTTCTCTTTTAAAAGAAGGGCCGGCAAACGTTAGGGAGGTGTTGACGAGCAGAACGCCCTGGCTTAGCCATAAGTGAAACAGGTCCTGCGGTGATTTTAGCTGGCGCTCCAGGGCTATTTCGCGGCAGCGGGCGATTGGGGTATTGTAGTCGGCCAGGCCGTCCGCCGTTAACAGGGCTTTTAAAATATTTTTAAGGGAGTTGCCGTTTGTTTTATCCTGCCAGGATTTAATCTCGGCGTCCCAAAAGGCCACTCCGTTTGCAGACGAGCGGCGTGGGTAAGGGTCCTCTCCAAACAGTACACAGCGGACGTCTTTTGGTTGTAGCAGGTGGAAGACGTTGAAAATGAGGTTTGGGTCTGGTGTTAAAAATTCTGTTTTTTGGAGCAGCTGGTTTAGAGCCGGGTAAAAAGTTGAAAAATCAAC
>JANTFQ010000124.1 GCA_024763405.1 Calditrichaceae bacterium | reverse complement strand
AGACGTACAAAAACACAGGGGCGTCCCGCATGGGTAGATTCTCCCTGAATACTGAAAAAGACTTCGTTTATGGTTAGAGAACCGCTCATACTATTCAAAATATTCGATGGAATAGTTTTCTGTTTCCCAGAGACGGATACGGTCCATTTTAACGTCGGCAGGCAATAGAGCGCCGATTTCCTGATAAAAATGTTTGGATATATTTTCCGCAGTGGGGTTTTGTTTATCGAAAGGCGCGACTTCGTTAAAAACGCGGTGGTCGTATTTCCCGGCCACCCGCCAGGTGATTTCTTTTAAATCCTTAAAATCAATGACCATGCCCACCTTGTCGACCTGTTCGGACTTTACAGCCACTTCGATTTTCCAGTTATGGCCATGTAAAACGGAACAATTCCCGTCGTATTCTTTTAAAAAATGCGCGGCCGAAATAGAGGTTTGTATTTGTAATCGGTACATATATTTTCCTGAAATAGTTGATTGTATTAAAGCGGTGGAAGATAAGGAATTTTAAGCAATAGATCAAAAAGACTACGAACAATATTATCGGATTAGTATGAATATAAAATTTGTACGCGTGCCATTTTATTTTACCGATTATGTCTTTAGCTCTTCCATTTTATTTAGATTGCTTCTACCCGAATACTCGGGTAGAAGCAATCTAAACAGGATCTGTCTATCTTTAAAAACAGACACTAATTAGTTTTTGAAGGATATTTCTCATCCCCAAAAATACTATTGACACCCCTTTAAAGTTACATTAAATTTACACTTGTTTTATATAGATAACAGGTGTATCGTATACATCGCAACCGGGGATACGGAATGAACATGAAAGCGAAGGATCGAAGAATGCGGGAAATAAAACTTGCGGATTTAAAACCCGGCGAAGAAGCAACCATTTGTAGTTTAACCGGGAACAGCAGCGGAAATGACCGCCTTCGGGAGTTAGGGTTAATTGACGGTACTCCCCTGCGGGTTATCAAATTTGCACCCCTCGGTGACCCTATCGAAATAAAGGTTCGCGGCTTTTATCTTTCCCTTCGAAAATCAATGGCCCGTCAAATCCGCGTACGTCTCAGGGGTAATATTGAAAACTGACCTCCATACCGTCAGCAATACTGATAATCCTTCCTGGGCCGCAATTGTCGGCAATCCCAACTGCGGGAAGACTGCTCTTTTTAACCGGCTAACGGGTCTTCACCATAAAGTCGGTAACTATCCCGGCATCACGGTAGAAAAAAAATCCGGTCGCATTCGGAACAGCCGTATTGTTCTGCGTGATCTTCCCGGTACCTACAGTCTTAGCTCCAAAAGTGTTGATGAAAAAATTGTTTCGGATATGGTGCAGAGCTGGCGGGAGCCGAAAAACCGGCCGCGCGCCGTCATTGTCGTTGTAGACGCTACTAATCTGATTCGTAATACCTATCTTGCACTTCAAATTCTGGATTGGAATATCCCCACTATCATCGTCCTGAATATGATCGACGAAGCGCGAAAGAAACACATTTCTATCGACGCCGATGAATTGAAAAAACGCACCAAGGCATGGGCCGTTATTCCGGCTTCTGCCAAATACGGTGAAGGCATCAAAGAAATTATTGAAACACTCGAACAGATTCCAGATAATGTACGGCTCCCTAAAATGGAACCCCGCCTGGTAGAAATTGAGCACTGTACCGAAAACATCGCCCCGCTGGAACAATTTTTAGAACCAAAAAAAGACGTGCTCAACCATCATCCGCGAATTGAGGCACTACGTTTATTGAGTGATGACGGTTATATAAACTATCTCACTAAATACTTTACCGCTGCAGAACTTGAACAATTATTGAGTAAAGTTACCGAAGTAAAAACGGCTCTCAAAAAGAATCACATCCCTTATCGAAGTTTAGAACAATCTTCCCGTTTTGCTTATATTGATTTATATCTTGGTGATGTCTTTAAAAAAGATCCCATCAGCCGGCGCAGCATGAGTGAAAAGGCCGATGCTATTTTAACCCATCCCGTCTTCGGGCCCATTGCCCTGCTGCTTGTCCTCGGTTTTATTTTCAATGCTATTTTCAGTTGGGCCCAGTTCCCAATGGATCTCATTCAGAGTGGTATTGACTGGACGTCTGCGCAGGCCGGTGCCATTCTTCCGGATGGTATTTTAAAGAGTTTACTGACAGAAGGAATCATTGGCGGAGCCGGTACTATCCTGATCTTTTTTCCACAGATTATCATATTAATTTTCTTTTTAAGCCTGCTTGAAGACAGCGGCTATATGGCCCGCATGGCCTTTATGATGGACAAACTAATGTCCAAGATCGGCTTAAACGGCCGATCGGTACTGCCACTGCTCAGCGGATTTGCCTGTGCTATCCCGGCCGTAATGTCGGCCCGCACCATCGAGAACCGGCGCGATCGTTTCGTCACGATTATGCTGATTCCGTTGATGAGCTGTAGCGCCCGGCTTCCGGTTTACACAATTTTAATCGCCGCTTTTGTACCGGCAGGGTATATTTTTGGGTTTATGCCAATGCAGGCGGCAGTATTGATGGGTATCTATTTTCTCGGAATGTTTACGGCCATTTTCGCAGCCCTTATTTTTAAAAAATTCTATCCCTCTAAAAGCGTCCAGACCATGCTGATGGAACTGCCCCCGTACCGAATGCCTCTGGCCCGTTCGCTCTGGTGGCAGATCTATGACAAAGGCAAGTCCTTTTTAACCACAGCCGGCAGTATTATTCTGGCCATCTCCATCGTTCTCTGGTTTCTCGCCAGCTATCCGCGACAGGCGGGCGACCAGCAACACACATCCCGGGAACGCATCGAATACAGTTATGCCGGTCAGCTCGGACATTTTATTGAACCGGTTGTCCAACCGCTTGGTTTTGACTGGAAAATTGGGGTCGGCTTAATCACTTCTTTTGCCGCCCGCGAAGTGATGGTCAGTACCCTCTCGACCCTGTATAATTTGGAAAATGATTCCGGACAGTCACAATCGCTTATTCAGGCAATGCGGAAGGACCGTTATCCCGATGGCCGGAAGGTTTTTACCCCTTTATCGGTTTTATCATTAATGGTCTTTTTTGTTTTTGCTGCCCAGTGTATGGCCACATTTGCGGTTATTAAAAAAGAGACGAATTCCTGGCGTTGGCCGCTGCTAATGACAGGTTATATGACAATTCTGGCCTATGTAAGCTGTTTGCTCGTTTACCAGGGCGGACAACTGCTCGGTTTTATTTAGAATTTGGAGAATCAATGGTTTCGTTTCAGGAAGTAATTGCACTGCTTATCACCGCATTTGCCGCCGTTTATTCGGTTCGGTTTATGTATAAAAATCTGACCCGCGGCGAAGTACCGGCCCGCTGTGCGAAATGTGCACTCATGCAAAAAAACAAATAAACGAAAATGTCAATATTTTTTTAAGTAATATCCACATTTAATATTTCTGCAATTAGCCGTTTTTCTTTTTTTATTCATATCTCCTTATATAGCGTGACTTATATCACAATGATATTTACGGCTTGTTTTAAACTTTAAGCGTTGTCTTTATATGGTGAATTTTTTCCGATACCACCATCGCTATTGGTAAGATGTTTAGTATTTATTTACCCTTATATTTTATCATAAACTATCTATTTTAGCGGAGGAAACGTGTCCAACCTCTTGGTTACGCATAATGGAAGTTCAACCGAATCACTCCGGGACGAAACACTGTACCAACTTGAGAACTGGAATATTCAGTATCTTGATCTTCGCACGCACGGCCCCGCTTCGATTCGCTCTCAAATCCAGCAAAAAGAAATCTATTTTCTACTGGTTATTAAAGATATCTCAGAAAGCACAATTAACGATCTCAGTTTACTACGTAAAACGTTTCCTTTGCTGTCGATTATTTATTATAACTCGCAAACAAAGGATCAGGAATTCGCCCAGTTGTATCTTGCCGGTATCGATTACTGTTTTATCGGTGATGCGCGGCAATTGAACCTGGTGAAAACACTGCAAAAATTATGGCAAAATCATTGGCGTCGAATCCCTCAAGATTTGCTTAATAATTCCGACTCTATTCTATCTGAAAGGGCCAATCGGATGCTGCAGTTTTTGGAACAGGCACCCATTCAGAAACTATCGTCTAATGAATTGGCAAAACATTTAAATATTTCGGAAAGTCATTTCAGGCTGGAGTTTAAAAAATACTTCCATCAAAACTTCAGAGAGTATAAACAACAACTGCTCTTTCACTATGAATCCATTTTACTTTTCGAAAAAAAATTAAAACCCAGAGAAGTCTTTAATATTTTGAACTATAAAAATCTTTCTGCATTCAGTCGCTCTTTTAAAACAAGACACGGCAGTTCCTGGCAGAAAATAGTACGTCTATCGGCTGAATAAAATTTTACATAGGTGAAATATGAACCCAAATCAACCTGATTATTTGAACCCACTCTTTAAACCGGAAACACTGGTAGATTTATTGCGCTGGCGGGCCGTAACCGAACCCGATAAAATTGCTTATACCTTTTTAAAAGATGGTGATAAAAAAGAAATTTCGTTAACGTATAGCGAACTGGATAAAAAATCCAGGTCGGTTGCACGGATGCTGCAAAAGAAAGGCCTAACCGGTGAACGGGCACTGCTTCTTTACCCTCCGGGTCTGGATTATATCGCCGGATTTTTCGGCTGTCTTTATGCAGGCGTCACCGCAGTTCCCGCCTATCCGCCGGACCCAAACCGCTTAAACCGTTCACTGCCAAGATTACAGGCTATTGTAAACGACGCCGGAGCCACGGTGGCACTTACGACAGACGCCATCATGTATATGATTCGTATGTTAAAACTGGGCAGCAAGCTAACCAATTCGCTGGAAAAAATTCCGTTTATGCGGAAATTCCGCACTTCGATGAAATATTTTTCTTCAGGCAAACTGGCCGTAGCCGAATCCCGGGAATTGGGAGATTTACAATGGCTGTCCACCGATTCGTCTTCCAACATCGGCTTCGAAGACTGGGTCGCTCCTTCAATCACAGCGGAAACGACCTCGTTTTTACAGTATACGTCCGGTTCAACAGGAAACCCCAAAGGCGTCATTCTTTCGCACAGCAACCTGATGGCAAATTCGGAAATCATAAAAACAAGTTTAGGCTATAAAGAAAATACCGTTGGTGTTTTCTGGCTGCCCATTTATCACGATATGGGTTTAATCGGGGGCGTTCTGCAGCCGTTGTACTCTGGCTGCCCAAGCACCTTTATGTCTCCCATTGCCTTTCTGCAGCGACCCTTACGCTGGTTGGAAGTCATCAGCCGTATGCCAAAAGATATGGTTGTCAGTACCGCCGCACCCAATTTTGCCTACGATATGTGCGTAAAAAAGGCGACGCCCGAATTTATTAAATCAATCGACTTGAGCCGCTGGGTAATGGCCTTATCCGGAGCGGAGCCCGTTCGTGCTCAGACGATAGAGCGTTTTTCGGAAACGTTTAAACCGGCCGGTTTTCGTAAATCGGCTTTCCTGCCTGCCTACGGCCTGGCGGAAGCGACGCTTTTTGTGTCCGGGGCCTATATGGACAAAGAACCGATAGTGACCACCGTCGATAAAAACGCTTTGAAAAAGAATACCGTCATCGAAATTTCCGAAGACGATTCCGCCGCCCTGACCCTGGTGAGTTCGGGACACGGACACCCCAATCAAACAACGCTAATCGTAAACCCGGATACATTTTCAGTCTGCAAAGCAGGCGAAATCGGTGAGATTTGGGTGAAGGGGCCAAGTGTCTCTAAAGGATACTTTGGCCGGAAAGACGCGACAAAGGAAACCTTCCAGAATTATCTGGCAGAGAGTGGCGACGGCCCCTTTTTGCGTACCGGCGATCTCGGTTTTATGAAAGACGATGAAATATTTGTTGCCGGGCGTGTAAAAGATTTAATCATTATCCGCGGAACCAACCATTACCCGCAGGACATCGAACTTAGCGTTGAGCAGGCGCACCCCGAAATTCGTCCGGGCTGCAGTGCCGCGCTCACTGTGGATATAAATAATACCGAAGAACTGATTATTGTTTGCGAAGTTCGTCATAATAAAAATCAGGATTTCAGAGGAATTATCCAGGCCATTCGTGAAGCGGTTACCGCGAATCATGACCTGCAGGCGAAATCGATTGTTTTAATTAAAGCCCGCACCATTCATAAAACTTCCAGTGGTAAAATTATGCGACGGGCTACCAAAGCAGATTTTCTTGAAGAAAAACTGGCCGTCGTACAACGGTGGGACAGCGGTATCCAAATGGAAACTGCTCCGGTGCCCGAACCAGAAAAAGAGCAGGTTGGAACCACTGAAGATTTGGAACAGATACTTCCTAAATCAGATAGCCGTAAGCGCATTGAAGAGTGGATTGCCGGCCAGCTTTCCGAAACGCTCGGAGTTCCGGTCAAAGAAATTGATGTTCGTCAACCGTTTATCAGTTTTGGGCTGGATTCCGCTCAGGCGGTTGGCTTATCCGGTGATTTGGAAGAATTTCTGGATCGTCCCCTGTCTCCCACTCTTATTTGGGACTATCCGACTATCGAATCACTGGCGCACCATTTGAGTGACGAGGGGGCAGAATTTCTTTCTGTTACCAGGACAAAAACCAAACAAGAGTTGGAATACGAACCCATTGCCGTTATTGGCATGGGGGCACGATTTCCCGGGGCAAACAATACAGAAGAATTCTGGCAACTTTTAAAAAACGGCATTGATGGCGTAAGCGAAGTACCCGCCGATCGCTGGGACCCGGATCAATACTACGATCCGGATCCGGCTGTTCCCGGAAAAATGATTACAAAAGAAGGCGGTTTTTTAGAGCACGCCGATCTGTTTGACGCCAATTTTTTTGGTATTTCCCCGCGCGAAGCCGTATATATCGATCCCCAACAACGGCTACTGCTGGAAGTAAGCTGGGAAGCTCTGGAAAACGCCGGCATACCGATAGATATTCTCGCAGGAAGCCGTACCGGTGTATTTGTTGGAATAAGTTCCAATGATTATTCCCGCTTGCAGAGAGGTTCTGTCGAAAGTCTCAACCCCTGGGCCGGAACGGGTAA
>JANTFQ010000123.1 GCA_024763405.1 Calditrichaceae bacterium | reverse complement strand
ACCTATATATATAGGTTAAGGCAAAAACAATTTACCCTTACCTCTTGCGTTTAATTTATTTATTTCTTATTCTTTTGCCGATTTTAATCCTCTCTTAAACGAACATCTGATTCGTATAGGTATTTTTTGGCGGGAAGCCAGGCAGTAAAGAATAAATTATAAACAAATCCTAATAAAATCCATTCCTTCTTTGGTAAAAATTTAGGTTAAACATGAAATTTATTTCCAAGGTCTAAAAGACTCCTGCGAGGAAGTTTTTGGCATTTATTATAATTTTGGATTTAATTTAATTGCTATATACGCTTAACTTCAAACGGCTGGAAAACGGGGATAGTTTTTGATTAAAAAAGGATGAATCATGCGTGGAAGATTTTTTTTGTTATTAATATTAACACTCATTTTACAAAATTGTAAACGAAGCCTGGAACCGCTGACAAAACAAATTGGGCCCGATACTACCAGCCATAATTTTATTTGGACAGCCGACACTTTACCCGGAAATGTTTTTGATATTTCCGGTCTTGATGAGAATAATGTATGGCTGGCCGGAGAATTTTGGAAAAATGACCCCCAAACCGGTAAAACAATAAAATACAATTTTGGCTATTGGGACGGAAATCGATGGAGCCTAAAAACAATTTTAAAATCAGGCCATTATATGGGGATTTATGTATTTAGCAAGAACAATATCTGGTTAACAGATGGTGGTATGATCCATTGGAATGGGAAATACTGGAAGCTCTATCATCCCTGGAACATGGGTATTTTAGATGAAACGGAAGGTGGGGTAACAAAAGTATGGGGTTTGGATTCTTCCAGTGTGTTTTTTATTGGCCTAAAAGGGACCATTATCCACTATAACGGAAATACTTTTACAAAAATGGAAAGTGGGACGGACATTGATTTGACTCATATTTATGGCTTGGATGGAAACCATATATGGGTGGTTGGTGATGACAGCGGGCTTGACGGAGGGCAAAGCGTTTTACTGTTTTATAATGGTGCGAATTGGAATATAAAATATCACCGCTATTATGAGGATGATACGCCGCCTGAAAATGCATACAAAGGCATTTGGGCAGATAAAGACAGTTTGATTTTAGTCAATGTTTGGGGATATTGGCACGAATCCGTTTCGACAGGGAAAGGACGGCAGGAATATATTTCCATCTTACCAGCAGGATATACACGAGATTTTTTTGCAAATAATAAAAATGATATTTTTATGGTTGGGGATTTTCAAACTATACACCATTTTAATGGAGTGTCATGGAAAAGCTATATTCCTTTTGACAGACAAAATCGTAATAATTTCTGGACAGTCGCATATGTATCAAAAGACGTTGTGTTTATAGGAGGAAACGAATTTATTTACCGCGGATACAGGTAACCGAAAAATGAAAGGAGGTGATTATGATGTATAATATATAAAAATGCCTGAGTGTGCTGAACCCACACCCAGGCATACCCTAATCAACATTGAACGGTGTATCAAGGGCGGTATTAATATACATAATTTTTGCCGCCTTTAGTAGAATTTTTATTTACAATAAATTTTTTATGAAAGGCAAATATCATGAAAAAAATAAGTTATATTTTGTTGATTAACTTTATGCTACTTACAGGATATGCAGTATCTAATATAATGAGTAGCTATTATATACGCTGCTATGTAGAAGCTATGAACGACGATCCCATGGGAAGTACGGATTTAGCCCAATATGAGCCGCAAGTTGTTAAACATATTGATGTTTATGTGGTTGAATACAGCGATACGGATTGGAATGATTACTACACAAAAGATATTACTACAGCAAAAGCTGAATGGCAAACAGCTATTGAAAATTTAAATACGGTATTTTTAGATGCAAAAATTGAATTCTCTTTAGCAGATGAAAATTATAGAAGAAAAACAATCCAAACCGGTGCTGGGGCAAATGATTTAGATTATCTATTCACGGACTGTTCTATCACTCCCTTAAACGATATTAATAATTATCCTGAAAAATATTTAAGAATTGCTACAATGCCTTTAAATGTAAAGGTAAGATATAACGAAGCAGATTATACGGTACAGGGTTCTGTCGATAAAATATTTGGCAGCTGTATATATGTGGAAAGAAGTGCGCTCGATTACGATTTACAATATTACGTTGCACAGTCTTTAGGATTATATGATACCGATGAAACACATTTTGGCACAGATGTTTACGATTTTTTAGACGATACCGATCCAAGTCAGGTTGATAATTTGATGGATCGTGACAATTCAGGAAAGGGACTGACTCCAAACCAGATTCAGCGTTTAAATTGGGCTTTGGAAACCCAGCCTGATTTAAAAAAACTAATTGAAACGGATATAAAATTTGCTAATAAGATTAACAGTGAGACGGTAACAGGTTTTCTCTCTTATGATAATAACACAGTGCCATCCGGTGAAGCAAGAACACTTTTAGATTCAAAAATGTATGAAATAGGTACCCAGGATCAGGTAATTGATCATAATTCTAAGGCTCATCAGCATTATCAATGGAATAGCAAGGCTGATGATTATTTAATAAAAAGGGCATTGAGAATTAATAAAAAGGAACCGTCAGGAACTAACCAATTCGCGGAATTTTCACCATTAGAAACAATTAACATTGATCTGCCTTCCGAAACAACGTTTTATCTGCGTGATCCATGGTTTATTGAAAATGGCGAACAATCCAATAATTTCAGAGAAATTACAGAAAGCAATTTTAATGCGCTCTTAAAACAAAATGAAAGTTTTTACGAACAATATCCAATTTATGAAATAAAACAACCCGATACACACCAGGAAAATAAACATGGCGAAAATATTACCTATTACTTTAAAAAATGGTCAGGTACAGATGTCGATTTCCAGAATGAATCATATAATCAAACAGAAGCTGTTTTTATAGAACCAAATGCTATAATTCAGGCTGAATACAAAGGCCACCTGGTTTCCAGCCAATCTCAACCTACCGGTTCCAATAACGGCCGGCGAATATACAAAACAGAAGATGGCGAAATTTATCTGGTATATGACGATAATGGAGATATTTATATTACACATTCTTCAGATAACGGCGAAACCTGGTCAAAAGAAACGCGGATAAACAATGACGCAAATAGTTCTCTTTATCCGTCTGTTACCGGCGCGATAGATATGTTATTTGTAACCTGGGTTGACCAAAGTAATAAAATGGTCAAACTCAGAAGGCTCAATCTAAATACAAATTCCTGGTATGATATCAGAACAGTTGCCAGTTTTAATTACTGGAATTCCATAAAACCGCATCCCGCTATTACCGTTTCCGAAGTTATAGGCGCACAATATGATATTTATGTTATTTTTCAACGTGAAAAAATGGCCGAGGACTTTAGTCCATCCGGACAACCGGAAGTAATCTGTTATAAAAACTCCGATTATAACTACACCAATTGGGAAATTATCTTAGGCCCTTTTAACGGTAATAATCCATCTATTAGTCACAGTAAAGCTGGCAGTAACGGCGATATAGGAATGGTTTGGGATAAAGACGGAAAAATCTTCTTTAAAAAAACCAATTACTACGGAGACTGGACAGCAACAAAACAAATATCTACAGATTTATGGTATAGAACCAGCCAACAGCAGCCAAATATTTCTTATACATTTGGAATTGCCCATATTGTCTGGCAGGGTGAAGAAGAACCTGTGGAGACATCTCATGGGTATTACCGCTATTATGATGAATACTCAAATGTATTGAGTGATATATCTAAATTTTCTTCTTCCAAGGAAGATGAAGATGCATTGCATCTTTCAATTTCCACAAAACAGGCCTCCACTTCAGAAGACGCTTATGATTATATTATTATGTATGAATCCGGTGATGAAATAACAAAATTGACAAAATCAAACAATTCGGCCTCATCCGAAACCTTTGGAGAAGGGTATGCTCCCAATATAATGGATCACGATATGGGCAGAGCTGTTTGGACAAAGTACTATTCCAGCCCTTATTTTATAAAAAATGATTTTGTAGAATCCGGAAGCGGGCAGCCGATTAGTCCTGTAATCAGGCCTATTTCACCAAGAATAGACTATATTATTGCAGCTGCGGATAATAATAATGTAGAAGGCTGTATAACCCTGGAAGTTGAGAATATAAAATTTAATGGTGATTCACTATTTTTAAAAGATGATCTAATGTCTGATTCTCTTTCTATTTCAACTAACTATATTCCTATGGAAATTGAATTTAAAGTGCGTTTTCATGATGTTTATAATGGCCCTGATGCCGAAAAAGTGATGTTTAATTTTATGTTAAACGAAGGAACGCAAGAAGATTTACTGACACAAGTAAAATACAAGGAACTTCCATCACCAAACGGAAATGATTTTGAGAGAACATTAAAAGTTACAACATTAGTGAACCTTGCCGGGAAAAACGGTCGTATTCAGTTTAAGAGCGACAGTTCCCAATTTATACTGACTAAGGTGTTGAAATTAGAAACAAATTCGTATGGTTTACAAAAAGAAGCTGCACCTAATTACATTACCCCGGAAAACTATGTATTGCATCAGAATTTCCCAAATCCGTTTAACCCTGCTACACATATTACCATAGAAATTCCGGAAGCAGGTGAAATGAATCTTTCGATTTATAATACAAATGGTCAAAAAGTGCGGAAACTTCTATCCGGCTTTCATAATTCAGGTATTTATGAAGTTTCTTTTGACGGCGCCGGATTAGCCAGCGGCATATATTTTTATCGGCTTAAAGCGGGTACATTTATCCAGACAAAACGGATGCTGCTATTGAAATAGATTTTAAGCTTTTTAATATATGGGCTTTGGAAAATAAAGAACCGATTCCATCCCATAAAGGGATGGAATCGATCTTAAGCGCTGTTTATTCGTTCGGTATTTCTTTTACCTGTTCGTTAAACTTAAAACCTTCCTGTTCCAGCTCGTCCATCAGCGGATTGTAAATCATCGGATGGGTGGGAATATGGCAGCCTACTAGCGGAAGCCGATCCTGCAGTAGAAGTTTAACGACCAGAGCGGCTGGCAGACCAACCGATTTTGCCATAGAGGTAAATCCGGCCTTTTCACCATAATGTAACATGGTCGAAACGATTTCCTCTTTACGATTTCCTTCGTCCGGATATTCGGCAATCAAACGGTGCAGCAGAATCACCATGTCGCGGGCGTCATCGCGCAGACGCAGCTTATCGGCAAGGATATGCGTGAGCACCTGGGCGGATGTTTCCACATCAATTCCGATCTTCTCTTCGGAGAACAAGCCCAGCCAGCGCATTTTTTCCATAATCTGCCCGGTCGGATTGATATTTAAAAAGCGGGGCACACGTTTATCAATACTTGTCTGTGTTCCTATCGAAAGAGGAAGAAACATCTCGGTAAGCTCGGCAAAGGTTTTTTCTTTTAGGTTGGGAATACGCATTTTCTCATTCGGCAGGCCAAGACGCTGAATCTGTGCCCAGGTTTCACACCAGCCCGGGTAGCGAATCGTTCCGCGGATCACCGTGTCGGCTTCTTTAAATCCATAACGCTCCCGGTAGCTCAGCGAATCACGGTTGGGATAGGCTTCCATCATTCCGATACCCGGCACTTCCAGCTGCCAGGTGCTCTGAAACACATTATGCCAGGGAATTATTTTAATCTTTCCTTTTTCGAGATATTGGGCGCCGTTTTCACCGGCCATCACTACATTGCGCGGATTCCAGCTGATGACATATTTAAAGGGATTACTCAGCGTATCCGGTGCAGGAAGCCCGCCGCCGTATGATTCGAAGCTTTTAATCATCCCGCCTTTTTCACGGATTTTATGAATCATCTGCGCCGCGGACATATGATCGATCCCAGGGTCCAAACCGATTTCGGTGAGCATTAACACCCCTTTGCGTTCGGCGTCCGGAGCTAAATCACGCATACGGATATCTTCGTAAGAAACGGAAACCATATGCTTCCCCATGCGCACACAGGTTAGGCCCACAAGATGCTGAAATCGGGGCGCCAGCATATTCACAACCACATCCGATTTTTTAATATGGGACGCGCGCATTTCCGAATCGTTTACATCAAAGCGGATGGCGCTGCCGCGTGTGCTTTCGCCCAAACGGCTTTTTGCAAGTTCCAAATCCATATCGGCAATGGTTACAAACCAGTCGTTCTGCTCTGCCTGCTCCAGCAAATATGAAATTAAATAGGGGCTGCTTTTCCCCGCTCCCAGAACTAAAATTTGCTTCATTTTTTATTCCTTTATAAATGTGATTTACATTGCATAAGTAAAATGAGGGGCAATTTAAAACAATTCTTTACATGATAAAAGAAAATTCGTATTCCGCTCAATATTTTTCTTTTCTTTTCGACAATAAACAAATCTACATTAGATTTGGAGTTTGTATTGTGTTAAAAATATTGACCCGTTTATTTAATTCTGCGTCCGCTTCGGAACTGTTTAAGCTTCAGCACTCTTACGAACAAACACCGATGGAAATCGCGCTTTACGATCAAAACCGGAAATGTATCTTTTTAAATTCCCAGTTTTTTACCAATGGCTTCGAAAAAGATGTGTTCGTGGGAAAAACCGACTCCTATTATTTTGATAAATTACAGATCGACTTTGGTAGTTTAAACAAGCGGGAAACGGCTTTTCGCCAGGCGCTTGAACATAAAAAGACCGTGCGCTTTACCGAAAAACTCTATTTTACGCAAACCAACAAAACGTTTTATTTTAAGAGAATTTACCAGCCGCTCTTTTTAAACGGAGATGATTCGGTTTCGCATATTGCTTTTTTCGGCAGCAACTTAACCGCCATTATTCTGTCGCAGAAGGAACTGAAATACCTCGCTTTTCATGATAAACTGACCGGGCTGGGCAACCGTGATTTCTTTAACCAGCAATTAGAACAGATGATTGTGGAATCCGCCCGGCGCACCGATGACCAGATTTCCGCCGTTCTGTTTTGTGATTTGGATAATTTCAAACTGGTCAATGATTCCCTGGGTCACGACGTGGGTGACCTGGTTTTAATTGAGGCAGCCGAACGCATAAAAAAAAGCCTGCGTCTTTCCGATAG
>JANTFQ010000122.1 GCA_024763405.1 Calditrichaceae bacterium | reverse complement strand
TAGGTGCTTCCGTAAACTGGACCGGCGGCACACAAAAATTTAAAATGTTACAGGCCGATTCTATGTCTGTTGCGGATATGAATAGTGGAACGAAAAGCTCGACAGAAATATCTATCGATACCACCTATGATACCGGTTCGTTTTCTACGCCTCTTCCGGCGGTGATGCGTATGGGCGCTGTGTACCGTATGTCTCCGAAATGGAAAATAAGCGCGGATTATCACCAGGGTTTAAATCGGGCTTTTGGTAATTCCGTACGGATGCGTTTTGGAGTAGGCACCGAGTACTATGTATTTAGCTGGCTGCCGCTGCGCAGCGGTATCGCCTTCGGAGGACGTGAGGGCTCTCAGGCTGGCCTGGGGTTTGGGCTGCATTTGTCTGTATTTCAACTGGATTATTCCTATGCAATTAAAGGGGCCCTATGGCCGACCTATGCAAAAGGAATATTTAGCGCGCTCAGTATCAAACTCGTGTTTTAAAATTACTATAAATAAAAAAGCCCCGTTGCGTTATCAGCGGGGCTTTTTTATTATGCAGAACAAATAGAATTACAATTAAGAAATTTGTGTGTCTGCCGCTATCGGAATGGTAACCGTAGTTTCCGGCAAAGGTATCTCTTTTGTTTCATTGCCTTCCGGCACATATTCCGGAATAATCTCTTGTAGCTTTTTATAAATTCCTGCGGTGTTCTTTTGACGTGCGAATTCTTTTAAAACGCCTACATTATGCATCATTAAATCCCAGTGATTATAGTGGCTGCCTACCGCCATAGAAATTCTGGGATGATCGGTTTTAAGTGGAATTTCAGCTTTATTCCACAATTCTTCATAAAGCTTTTCGCCCGGTCTGCGTCCGATAATTTTGATGGGAATATCGACTTCCGGCTGATACCCGGAGAGTTTTATGATGCGGTGCGCAATGTTGATAAGTTTGATCGGTTCTCCCATATCCAGCACATAAATATCGTTACCATTGCTCATCTTTGCAGATTGAAGAATTAGCTTTACGGCTTCCGGAATCGTCATAAAAAAACGTTCCATCCCGGGATCGGTAATGGTAACGGGACCACCCTGAGAAATCTGTTTTTGAAACAAAGGTACCACGCTGCCGAAACTACCCAGTACATTTCCAAAACGTACGGTAAGCAGTTTTATTTTAGCCTGAGCAGAATAGGACTGTAAAATAAGTTCTGCCACCCGTTTTGTCGCGCCCATTACAGAGGAGGGATTCACCGCTTTATCGGTTGAAATGAGAACAAATTTTTCAACATTGGCTTCTTCGGCCAGCTTCATCATGTTCAAAGTGCCCAAAATATTATTGCGTACGGCCTCTTCCGGATGGCTTTCCATCAAAGGTACGTGCTTGTAGGCAGCGGCGTGAAAAACAATGTCCGGTTTTGTTTCGGCAAGAACGGTTTTTATTTTATCGGAGTCCAGGATGTCGGCAATAACGATATCATATTTGGTGGACTGCTCTAACTGCTGCAGTTCATAATCTAAAAAGAAAAGGCTGTTCTCGGTTCTGTCTAAGCAGACTAATTTTTCCGGATGCAGTTTTATCACCTGGCGTGATAATTCCGATCCGATGGAACCACCGGCCCCGGTAATGAGAACGGTTTTGTGTTTCAGGTAATTTGTAATCTGCTCTAAATCGATTTCAATGGGAGAGCGGTCGAGCAAGTCTTCCACTTTTACCCTGCGGATTTGCTGTATTTTGACATGGCCGTTAACAATTTCCCGCGGGCCGGGAACCGTCTGGAATTCAATTCCCGTTTTTTCGCAGGCTTCTACAATACGGCGCATTTCTTTAGGAGGTGCAGAAGGTGTGGAAATAATAATTTCATCTATATAGTTTTTACTTATAATCCGGTCCAGATCCGCGACGGCGCCTTTTACTTTTACACCGTGAATTTTAGTATTCAATTTCCTGGGGTTATCATCAAGCAAGGCGACCGGATAGTAGCCCAGTTCCGGATCATTTTTCATTTGGCGGATGATCATTTCGCCGGCATCTCCGGCCCCGATCACCAGCACATGTTTTTTATCGGCTGCGGTCCAGGTCATAACTTTGAGAATAATTCTCGGCAGGAAACGGGCACCGCCAAGAAAAATAATGGACAAGGTCCAGAATATGAAAAGAACAGACCGGGGAATTGCGACAATATTTGCGAAATATAGGTATATGATAAAACCTACCCAGCCCGCAGTTGCAGCGCCAAATAGATTTAGTAAATCCTGAACACTGGAGTAGCGCCACTGGCTCTGATTCATCCGCAAAATATTAATAAAAGCAATATTTATTAAAATGGCAAGGGGAAGAGTACTCTCCAAAAAGGCGACATGCTCGGGTGGAAGAGAAAAATCAAAACGGACATTGTAGGCGGTTAGATAGGCCATGGCCAGCAAAAAAGCGTCAAAAATAATTTTAACAAATTTTCGGCCGACCAGTTTTTCAGCAGAATTAGTAATCCTTTTATTTAAAGAAGAATTTTGTCCGTTCATTGATAATAGCTCCGTCCAGGAATAATTGACCTTGGAAAGGTAAAACTATTTACTTTCTGCTTTTGTGAGACAGTTCACAGTTCCCACCCTGATTACAAAAATAATTCCGTATAAATATTCGGAATTATGATATATGTAAATGGTGTCTGGATTAAGTTTTATTAAAACATTGCAAAATAGAAAAATACGAACAAATTGTCAAGATACAGCCGGAGAGATAAAGGAAGGTTTGTACCTAAATGCAGCTTGTTTGTAAGTGATTTTTAGTTTAATATTCAAAAAACAAAAAATTCTATTTAAATTATAAAAAATGATATAAAGGAAACGCCATGTTTAATGCTGCTCTTTATAAACAGAGAAGAAACAAATTAAAACAAAGTTTAAAATCCGGATTAGCGTTGTTTTCGGCAAACCAGCTAATGCCGATGAATTATTCGGATAATACATTCCATTTTAGACAGGACAGTACTTTCCTCTATTATTTTGGAATTAATGATCCCGGTATTGCTGGAATTATTGATGTAGATAACGACCGGGATATTTTGTTTGCCGATGAACTGGCGATAGAAGATATCATCTGGATGGGACGAGTAAAAACTTTCCGGGAAAAGGCAGCTGAATCCGGAATTGAAGAGGTAGAACCGATATCTTCTCTGTCTGCCTTGATAAGGGAAACACAAAAGAAGAAACGGGAAATTCATTATATAAAACCATATCAGGCTGAAACTGCATTTAAAATGATGGAGCTGCTTGATATGAATCGCAGCCAATTACTGACAGGAGAGTCACGGGAACTCATCAGGGCAACGGTAAACCAGCGCTCGGTGAAAGGCGCTGAGGAAATTGCAGAAATTGAAAAGGCCCATGATATTACGCGCTTAATGCATATAACAGCCATGCAAAAAGCGGCGCCCGGCGTCATCGAAAGTGATATTTCGGGCGCCATAGAAGGCATTGCTTTAAGTGGTGGAGCCGGAGTATCGTTTCCGGTTATCCTGTCTGTGCGGGGTGAGATTTTACACAATCATTCACATTCCAATATCATGCAGGATGGTGATTTGCTGGTTAATGATTCGGGGGCGGAGTCGAAGATGAATTATGCTGCGGATATTACACGCACATTTCCCGTAAATGGAACATATTCTACCCGGCAAAAGGAGATTTATGAGATTGTTTTAAAGGCACAAATGGATGCCATTGACGCTCTAAAACCGGGCATTATGTACCGTGATGTGCACCTTCTTGCAGCACGGGTTATTGCCGATGGGCTAAAAGCAATAGGCCTGATGAAAGGCGATATGGAGGAAGCGGTACAGCAGGGCGCGCACGCTTTATTCTTTCCGCATGGTCTGGGGCATATGATGGGATTGGATGTGCATGATATGGAAAATTATGGTGAAGACTGGATTGGCTATGATGATACGATTCAGCGCAGTGAACAATTTGGTCTGGCCTATCTGCGTTTGGCAAAAAAGTTGGAGCCGGGTTTTGTGTTAACCGTGGAGCCGGGTATTTATTTTATCCCCGATTTAATAAATCAATGGAAAAAAGCTAAGAAATTCGAAAATTTTATCGAGTATGAAAAAGTAGAAAAATATATCGGCTTTGGGGGTGTTCGAATTGAGGATGATATTCTAATAACACAGGATGGAAAACGGGTGCTTGGCCAACCAATACCGAAAACCGTAAACGATGTTGAGAATATGTGCCGGTCGATCTAATTCAAATTTAATTATGGAAACAAAACCGCATGCAAATTTCTGAAAACAGTCCCACCGTATTAGTGGTTGAAGATGACCCGAATATTGTACACATGGTATCTATTATCTTAAATAAGTCTGGTATTAAAACGGTAGGAGCGCGGGACGGGGAGCATGCTTTGGAAATGTTAAACCAAATGATGCCGAATCTAATTATTAGTGATATTATGATGCCGAATATGGATGGTTATGCCTTTAGGAGAGAATTACTGAAACGGGATGAAGCCCGTCTAATCCCGTTTTTCTTTCTATCCGCAAAAGGCAAACCACATGATATTGTGCACGGAATGGAACTGGAGGCCGATACTTATATTCCAAAGCCGTTTGAGCCGGATGTACTGCTGGCAAAAGTGAAAGCGGTTTTAAGGCGTTATTCGCATTTAAACGAACTGCTCCAGTATGATGCGCTTACCAAAGTTTTTAACCGGCGTACGCTGGAGGCCAACCTTAGCGCCGAACTAAACCGGGTGAAGCGGTACAAGCAGCCGTCAAGTATTATGCTGCTGGATTTGGATCATTTTAAAAATATCAACGATACTTATGGGCATGATTTTGGAGATATGGTTTTAAAGAAAATATCTTCTGCTTTGTTGGAAAACATGCGTGATACAGATTATGTCGGCCGTATTGGCGGCGAAGAGTTTGTGCTTGTAATGCCCAATACGGAGAAAAAAACAGGTGTTTTGGCCGCTGATCGTCTACGTGAAATAATAGCAAGGCTTGTATTTGATACGGCCGGTCTGCATGTTACGATTAGCGCGGGAATTGCCACTGCTCCTGAAGATGCCGAAGATATTGAAGGCCTCATGAAAAAAGCCGACCTGGCGCTGTACAAAGCAAAAGACAGCGGCCGTAATCGTGTTCTTGCAGCGGAGTAATTTTGAAAAAAGCGGTTAACGTCTTAATTCTGCTTTAGTGAACCGTATTTTGGGAATCTCTGTATTGAATTTGATTTTATCAATTATAAATTCCGTTCCTTTTCCGGCCTTTAATATGTCTTTAAATACCATCTTCATCGGGAACCAGCGTCCTTTTAAATAAACCACATCGCTCAGGGTCAACCGTTTTAATAATTTACCGCTTTTCGCAAACAGATCTTCCTTTAAAGGAACATAGCGTTCTTTATCCACCCACATTTTACGCAGAAAATAAGCCGTCTTCTTTTTACTGGCGGTCAGCTCCAGTACCCAGCAGCTGCGCCCACCAGTGCTATCCGTGCCTGTAACCACAGCGTTGTATGTATCGCGCAGGGTTTGATCATCCATCAAATCTTCATAGGAAAGATCGGAACCCATCACCGATTGGCGCAACATATGACCGGAAATCTGAATAATACGATCGGTGGACGGCGTGTAAATCCATAGTTTGTTTTTCAGCTTCAGCATTTTAGTCCCTTTTTCCCGCGCGGGGGCGAGGTATTCGGTAAACGATTTTTTATCGCCAACCGCCCATGTCCTGGATTCGATGGTACGGTCCGCGCGCCGGCCGTGAATGACCATCTTCGAAGTAAGCACCCTGTTCCTGGATGAGATATTCTGGTCAATTTTATCGAGGATGCGCTGGGCCTGAGGTTTCTGTGCCGATAGATATGTGCAGCTCATGAGTAGAAGACTGAGGATAATTTTTTTCATTTTCATAATTCCTAAAATTTGTTTCTGTTTTGCTCAGGCATCCAGTTCTTGAAAAAGCGACGCTGTTTGCCGTTTGTAAATACCAATGCCTGCTAAAACGGTTCCCATCACTGTGGAAACCAATCCCGGGAAAAAGCCGATATAAAATGTTTGTCCGGTTATATGCGCGCGGATAATTCCGGGAAACATCATGTTAATGTTTTTTAGAAGCGAGCTTATGTCTAATCCCTGAGTTTGCAACCAATAAGCCGAACCCAATCCTAATAAGCTGCCAAATATAGAACCGATTAAACCGATAAAGACGGATTCAAAAATCATAGAACGGTAAACAGCACCTTTGTTCTCCCCGAGAGCGAGACGGATACCGACCTCTCCGTAGCGGCGTAAACTGCCTAATAATCCGGCGTTCCATAAAACAATGGACATAACTAAAACAAAGATAAATACCAATGTCCCGGAATAATTCTCTGCCATGTCCAGGTATTCACTCAGATCGCTTGCTTCTTTTAGCGTCGCCATTACCGGACTAAAGGGATCGTCTTTTTTCAGATAGCGGGCATTAAATTTTTTCACAATTTTAGAGGCCTGAGTATCATTATACGTATTGTTTTCCTGAAAACCGAGTATTTCACCGGTGGCGTCCTGCATATCCAGAGCCTTGCGCACATCGCCAATATCCGCTATAATGGCCGATCGATCCATGGCGGCGAGTCCGAAACGAATGGTGCCGACAACCTTAAAATTGTACATGCTCATACCGCCATACATGGTGGAACCGAGCAGGGTGGCCGTATCATTTAAACCAATCTCCAGCTTTTGAGCCAGATTATCGCTGATTAATATTTCCGTGGGATTTTGGGGCAGCCTTCCGCGTACCAGGGCCTTTTTAATATTCATAATCGCAATTTCCGGGCTGCCGGCAGATAGAAGATCGACGCCAAAACCGAACACCGGCGCCTGTGCGCGTGTTTCACCATTAACGTCCGGAATGTCCAGAAGCCCGCCAAAATGGATGCGCGGGGTCCAGGTCATTTTCGGATATTGGCGGCGTAAATCGGTCAGAAGTAGATCCACACCGCTTAAAGCCAAATCATTGGGCATCTGGTCTTTATTTTCGGCATAAGCCTGACTCATCACCAAAACATGCCCGGTGGAAAATCGGGCGGTCGAATCGATTAAATCACCAAAAACACCGTTGATGTAAGCGTGCAGGAAAACCGTAATCCAAACCCCGATGGT
>JANTFQ010000121.1 GCA_024763405.1 Calditrichaceae bacterium | reverse complement strand
TTGATCGATGATTGAAGATTAACGATACCAGATTGCAGATGGTTTAAATCTTATTGCACACCTCGTTTCATTCGCAAATCGTTACTCGTTGATCTTCAATCCGAATTCATATCTTACTAATACCTATTTCTTTGCCATATTATCCAGATAGGGCTTGATCAGATCGATGGGCAATGGGAAAATGGTCGTGGTATTTTTTTCCACCCCTATTTCAACCAGGGTCTGTAAAAAGCGCAGCTGCAAAGCAGATGGAGTTTCATCAATAATTTTAGCCGCATCGGTCAATTTTTGCGCCGCCTGAAATTCACCTTCCGCCGCAATAATTTTAGCGCGCCGTTCACGTTCTGCTTCGGCCTGTTTAGCCATCGAGCGTTTCATCTCCTCCGGCAAATCAATATGTTTAACTTCTACCAGCGATACTTTGATGCCCCAAGGATCGGAATGTTCATCAATAATTTCCTGCAGTTGTGCATTGATTTTATCGCGTTCGGTCAGTAAATCATCGAGGCTAATCTGGCCGACCACGCTGCGCAAGGTGGTTTGAGACAACTGCGAAGTGGCAAACAAAAAGTTTTCCACTTCCACCACGCTTTTTGCCGGATCCACTACCCGGAAGTAAAGTACCGCATTCACCTGAACCGAAACATTGTCCTTGGTAATCACGTCCTGCGGCGGCACATCCATAACCACTGTACGTAAACTAACTTTCACCATTTTATCAATCAAAGGCCAAATAAAGATAATGCCCGGCCCCTTCGTAGAGATTAAACGCCCCAGACGGAAAATGACCCCACGTTCGTATTCTTTTAAAATCCGAATCGCGCTGGCCAGAATCATGAGAACAACAACCAGAATACTTACACCAAACGGCATAACGCCTCCTTTATTTGATGGGTTTAACTTTTAACAAAAGGGTATCGTTGTCCACTTCCAAGACCTCCACCCGCTGTCCCTTTTTAACCGGGCTATCGCTGACTGCCTTCCAGAACTCACCATGCACTTTAATGGTGCCCTGCGGATTCAGCGCTTTGTAGACTTCTCCCTTTTCACCGGCCATTCCTTCAACGCCGGTCGTTGGTTTTCGTTTATAGCTACGGACAACCAGAGTCACCAGAAAAACGAAGAACAGAGTGGTAATCAGCACCACACCAAAAATGACCTGCCATGACAGATGTAAAAACGGAAGGTTGGAATCGAACAGCATAACACTCCCCGCAATTAATGAAATTACTCCCCCGATACTCAGTACCCCGTAACTGGGGATCTTTATTTCCAGTAAAAATAAAATAACCGCAAAGACAATTAATAAAATACCGGCATAATTAACGGACAGGGTTTCCATTGCGTACAACCCCAGAATGAGGGAAATGCCGCCAACCACACCGGGTAAAATCGCGCCGGGATGGTACAATTCCAGGGTCAGGCCCAGCATGCCGAGCATCATTAAGATATAAGCGATATTGGGATTGGTAATGGTGTCCAGCAGTTTTTCGCGCCAGTTCATTTCGAAGGTAACGACCTGTGCGCCGGCAGTTTTCAAAGTTTTAACCGTCTCATCGTCAAGGGTCACCTTTTTACCGTCAATTACGGTAAGCAGTGAATCCAATGTGGGAACAATATAGTCAACCACATTCAGTTTCAGAGCCTCTTCTGCCGTGATATTAGCGCTTTCGCGGATGGACTTCTCGGCCCATTCTATATTCCGGCCGCGGCTTTTGGCCATGGATTTTATTTTTGCCACCGCGTCGTTCACCACCTTTTCCATCATGGTTTCACTGGCGCTGGAATCGGGTTTGCCGCCGGGACTACCGCCGCCGAAAACAGGATGCGCGGAACCGATATTGGTGGACGGCGCCATGGCGGCAATATGCGCGGCATAGGTTAAAAACACACCTGCCGAAGCGGCGCGGGAACCGGCAGGCGCCACATACACGGCAACCGGTACGCGGGAGGTCTGGATCGCCTTTACAATTTTATGCATCGATTCCATTAAACCGCCGGGGGTATCCATTTCGATTACCAGCAGTTCGGCCGGCGCATTTTCGGCGCGATCAATTGAGGAAACAATATATTCGGAAGCGGCAGGATTTATCACCCCATTTATAATGATCCGGTGAACGGTTGAGGCAAAAAGAAACTGACAGGATAGCAGGATAAAAACGATACGGATTTTCATTTTTTCCCTATCTGAATTAATTGAATGTCTTTAGGGAAAAATAGAGGGAATCTGTTTTTAAAGCAAGCTGTTTTTTGAAAGTATGTGGAATACAAACCGGGTTATCGTCCCCCTTTGGCCCTTGAGCGTAATCGAAGGGTTTCTATCCACACACCCACGAGGTACGACCCGTCGTACCCTGAGCGAAGTCGAAGGGTTTTTATCCACACAGTCCCATGGAGCAAGACATATAAAATTATGTTTAACATCTATTTTGCTAAAATTATTTGTTGGTAGAAATATGGTTTTTTTGAGGGATAAACTATTATTTAAATAGTTCAGAATGTGAACCGGTTCTCTCTAAAATTAATATTTCTTGAGAAATTTTATAAATAATTAACCAATCAGGTTCTAAGTGGCAATCCCGGTAACCTTTTAAACTACCTGATAAATTATGGTCATTATATTTTGCGTCAAGCGTCTCATTGTTCACCAATTTTTCAATTAAGACATGAAGTTTTGTTAAATCTCTATTTTGTTTTTTAATGCGTTTGTAGTCTTTCTTAAATTGAGATGTATATTTAATCGTCAAAGTTCAAGTTCCTTAAACAATTCATCTACTGAGTCCACTTCGTGAAGCTCTTTTCCTCTTTCGGATTTTTTAATGGTTGATAAAGTTAATTCGTTAGGAATTTTTACATCAAAAGGAATGCCCCGGTTTAAACTAATTTGAGTAAAATAGAGGGAGATTGCTTCAGAGAGAGATATATTTAGTGTATTTAGTATTTTTTGTGCCTTTTCTTTTACGATAGGATCAATTCTTGCTTGAATTATTGCTGTCCTGGCCATATCAATCCCCTTATATTTTTGTAATTACATTAACAATACATTTAATATACATCAAGATAGTATAAAAGCAAGAAAAATTGTTTTATTAGGCTGTTATAAATGGATTTCAATCCACGCACCCCCACGGGATGCGACTAAATATTAGCGGATGAATATAGATGATCAGCGAATAAATGAATCTTCTTCCTATCATTCTCTGAATGGGCAATTGGTTTGGCTTTCATCATCTTTCGCCTTCTTTTCTATTTATTGACTTTGATTTATTATACTTCTAACGATTATTCTTCGCTATCAATCACCTTAGTCACAGCAGACCTGCTTTATTAAATTCATCCTTCATAGCCCGGCGATTACTGAATTTATCTACTAAATGGCTGATAAAATTTTCAAGATGTTCAATGGAAATAATAGTTTGCATATATCCCTCTAAAAACAAGAGACTATTCAGCTCTCAAAAAAAACAAAACATTTAAGGAAATACGGAAACCGTCTTTTGCAGGAAACAGTGATTAAAAAAATAATAAGCAAGATAAGCAATAAAAGAGCAATAATAAAACAAAAAAAACGCCGTCGCTTTTTATGTACAGCAGTGTTTTAAATCTTAATTTTGTGTTTTTATTGGCAGAAAATGACAAATATCAAATAAGATCCTATTCCGAAACATCAATTGCCGAAATTTTTCAAGGTATAGCAGATGACAGAGATTCCCTATGTTTAGGGGTTTATTATTATGATTTAGAATTTATTTGATATTTGAGTTTTGTTAATTGCTATTTCTGGTCTATTCAGATTAGGGGTATTCATATTAATCTCTACAATGAAAACCAATAGTTCATTTTAACCAAAAATACGTTGGTGGGATGTGTATCAAACAGGTCGCTCATATCTTCCTGCAATGAGAAATCCCGCATATTATTAAAGGCGCTGCGGTTTTGCGACCAGACAATATACAAAAGTGAACCCGGCTTAAATTCCCAACGAAGTACTAAATTGGATAAAAATTCCTGCACGTTAAAATCAGGCTTGTCAAATCCATAATCTTCGCTGCCGTCTCCGTTTTCATCAATGGAATACCATTCGTTATTTTTGTCATACGAAATAGAATTGCCGGTATAAACAACATAACGTTTAGAACCTTTTCCGCGGGGATTATCGATCTGTTTAAAAGCGCTGTAAATTCCGGCGGAAGTAAAAGGCTGGCCAAAATACTGAACAGAAAAATTTGAAGTGGGACTGTAATTCAGGCGAAAAACAAGCCCGGCCGTGTTTTGCCTTAATTGACCGAACACATAACGGTCCTGTCCGTCAAATTCCAGTTGATCCACATACTGAAGATTTTCTACCCGGTGGGTATAAAAAGGACTCAGACTAATATTTACCTTCTCATTTAATTTATAGTAAACCCTGGCATCCCCGCTAATTCGTTTGGAAATGCCATCATCACTTCGGTTTACCGAAAGAGAAGTGCGCATCTGTAAATCCTTGCGCGAATCGCTGTATCCGCTCAACCAGCCGTTCCAGCTTCCCATATAGGCTGCCATCGGCCCGCCGCGCAGCAAACTGGAATTTAGACCGGCCTGTTGACGATTAACGCCAAGATGGACACCCCAATAATTTAAAAACTGCACGCCGCCATTAATGTTACCGCCCGTAAAAAGATGGTCTCCATCAAAATTCCAACCCTGCCATTCATTAAAATTGAATCTGTAATTTCTAAAAATTCCAACCGGGTTCCGTTCATTATAGCTAATCCAGATAAAATTCATAAACTTATCCGCTTCGCGCAGATAACCCAAATCGTTGATTTCAAATCCCGGAGAACGCCAGGTGCCGCCGGTACCAAAATTCCAATTGCTTTTTCCGCCGCGCCCGATGGCATAAGAGCCGCCATGTCCGCTAAGTGAGGTACGGGAACTGTCCAGATGCACATGACCGGCATCCGGACGCTGAAAGTAGCGCGCCGCCGAACGCTGCGCCAGCACAATGGCTTCCGGTTTTCCAATAAGATAACTACCCGCCGCTCTAAAACTGACAAAATAGGTTTTATCCGCCCACTGATGACGAAAATCAATCCCTCCTGTATAAGCTGATTTATTCAAAAAATTAAGATGTTTATCTTCAATTTTACGATTCACCGCCGTAATAACGCCCCCAAACGAAGTATTGCCGTCATTAAAATCTTTTTGCAGGCGGTTTACAAAATAATTGGTCAGCGGTTCCACCGTAACCCGGCTGCGCTTACCATTCAAATCGAGTTCAGCTTTTTCAATACTTGTCACCGCATCCAAAATTCCAACCGACCAGCCTTTTTTAGTTTTGCCGCTAATTTTGGCAGCGCCCAATATACGCGTTTGAGATGGCTGTTTGACATAATCATAATTAAAGCCGTCTTCGCTATCGGGATAATAATGCGGCCTGCGCCCGATCCGGCGCGAGTAGAATAATTGTTCAGCCGACATATCGCCGTCGCCGATGGCTACCGGGAACGAAAAGATATGTTTTCCTTCAATAAAAAAGGGCCGCTTCTCTTCAAAGAAAGATTCATACGCAGAAAGATTTACTTCGGAAGGGTCGGCCTCCACCTGGCCAAAATCCGGATTGATGGTTACGTCCATCGTTAAGTCGCTGGTCACACCAATTTTTGCATCTAACCCGATATTGCCGTCAAAATCGGTTCCTTTAGCAAAAGGATTGCCGGATTCCTTTTCATACCGGGTAACGCTCCCCACAGCATAGGGCATAATTTCCATCCGCAACGGCATTTGAATATTTTTAATACCTCGAAGAACCCCGAAAAAGGAAACCATACCCGGTGCATTTTTTGCCATCGGCTGCCAAAAATCTTCCTCCTGTTTGCGGTATATTTTCCGCATAATCTGAAAGCCCCAAACCTGTTCCTTAGCATCGGCAAAACGCAGCTGGCTGTATGGGATACGCATCTCTGCTGTCCAGCCGGAATCCAAGCGGGAGACACGGCCCTCCCACACAGGGTCCCAACTGTCATCGGCACGATCTCCGTCCTCGGTAAAAATGATATCCATTTTTACACCGGCGGCGTTGATACCAAACGTAAAGGCAGTGCGTTTATCAAAATAGCTGTCCAACGCAACCGCGATAAAATCGCTGTCATCCACATCATCCCTTCGCGAGAATTTGGCCGTTATTTTCTCAGCCTGGGAATCGAAACACATAAAGGCAAAATAGATGTTTTTCGCGCCGTACAGAACTTTGAACATTGTCCGTTCACTCGGAACCGCGTCTTCGATGGGATTCAATTGCGTAAATGAATCAGCCCAGGCAACGGATTCCCAGGCAGAATCATCCAGGTTGCCGTCAATTACCGGGGCTTTATTTATCAATTTAGTTGCATAATGGGTTCTTTTTTCTATTTTAATATCTCTTTGTGCCCAAAGTAAAATCGGGATTAAAAAAAGTACGAAAACAGATATCAAATAATTTTTCATTTAAACCTCGGATTACGTAACATCAATGAAGACACTTTGGAGGGATTTACGAGACTTGAATTATTTTGTTTCAGCTAAAAAAATACAGCGTAGTTTTCTTCAGAACCAGACCGATGCAAAAAAATTTTGTTATCATTGAGAACACAGAGCTCACAGAGAAAAATTTAAATCCACTCTGTGGCCTCTGCGGCAAAAAATATCTAATTTATTTTGTAGAGGACTCTTAAATAAAAATGAATATTAAAAAATATTTAGACCATTCCATCGTTAAAGCAGCCCGTCGGACAGAAATCTTTAAAACCCGCAGCCGGCGTTTTGCAATTCTGCGCCTGGTAATCACCGCCGCCGGGATTGTCGCCGCTATAGCCGCGCTTTACCTCGGCAGTGAACTTTTCAGCTACATTTCTGTTTTTCTTTTTTTACTCGTTTTTACTGTTACGGCAAAAATACACGGTTCTATCAAAAGAACCATCCGCAAATTTGAATGGTGGCAACAGATAAAAGAAATGCATCTGCATCGCAAACATTTAAACTGGAAGGCCCTTCCGGAGGATAATTCTTCTCTGCCGGCAGACCACCCCTTTGCACGGGATTTGGATATCAACGGTCCATTTTCCCTGTATCGACTTCTAAACTGCTGTGTTTCAAAACATGGCAGTAAGCT
>JANTFQ010000120.1 GCA_024763405.1 Calditrichaceae bacterium | reverse complement strand
GCCATTTACTTTAAATCCCCAAGAAATCAGTGAGGGTCGTTTCTGGACACAGTTTGAAATCAAGAAATTTCTGGGAAAGTATGTGTTCACACCAAATTTTGAACAGGAATTTACGATGCTGCAAAAGAATGGAGTCTGGGGCTAAAGAAAGAACTTAGGGAATGCGGCAACCGGGAGTGAGTCATTCCCGTGAATACGGAAATCCAATACCACTATAGACTGGTTTCCCAACAAAAGAGTTCCCCCAAAACAGACTGTTTCAGATTGGATTGTACCGGTTTTCATCAGAGGGGCCACAGAAATTTTATTCAGTGCCCCCTTTAACCACCTTGGATAACCGGACACTCTTCATCTTGGTAATTGGCAATTTATTCTGCTTTGCAGGCCAGTCCTACAATGGAAACATCGTCTTCAAAATCATTGCTGCCGGAGAATTCCCGTACCCCGGAAATAACCAAATCAAGGCATTCATCCAGAGATTTATGGCGATTTTCGCGCAGAATATCAATCATGCGTTCCCGAGTAAACAAGTCTCCTCTGGCGTTGCTGGCCTCGGTAATACCATCCGAAAACATATAGATGCGGCTGCCTTTTTCCGCCTTAAACGCGACCACTTTATCATCCCGCGGAAAATCCCAGCCCACCGGAAAGCTGCCTTCATCCGTGATAAAAACATCACCGTTTGCTTTAATAAGTACAGGCGGATTATGACCGGCCCGGCAGTAGCGAATCAGACCTTCCTTGAAATTCAAAATCATATACACCATGGTAAAATAGATACCATTTTGTTCAAAGCTCTGATCTTCATTCAAAATCCCAATGACCTTATCCGGCGGATTAATTCTATAATAGGGCGGTTTTTTTACCGGAACCTTGAGCAGATTTTTCTTTGAAATATTCGTATTGAGCATCTGCGAAAGACTAACGCTGAACAAAGCCGCCGGTACACCGTGACCCGAAATATCAATATGATACACGCCGATATTGAATTCATCCAACCTAAATACATTATAAATATCGCCCGAAACAAACTGGCTGGGATGGAAACGCGCTTTAAATTCCACATTGGGAATACCGGAAAGTTCTTTGGGCAGCAGGCTCATCTGTGCATCCCGCGCGGCAGCTAAATCTTTCTCGATCTTGTCCAGGGCATACTGAAGTTTCTTTTCATGGTTCATTAACTGCTTTTGCTGTTCCTTAATTTTATCCAGAACATGACCCAGATTATGTTTTTGTATCTGGGCAACATCATCCGCGGATAAGCCAAGGTTACTATATAATTTATCGCTCATATTTTTCTCGCATTTTGTTTCTAAAAGTATCGTATAAAAATGAATATTCTTTACCGGTAGAAATTATCTTTAGGCCTTTATATTTCCTTTCAAATTTTTTGATTTAGTATATATAATTTTTTTGTATATTTACAACAATTAAAAAAACAGGAAATAAAATGGATACACTTACGGAAAAGAAATTTTATAAGCACAATTTTTTCGCTTTTTTATGGCACGGTGTCTTTTTATATCTGGCCAATGCTTTTACCCAAATTACTACGGTTCAGGCTTCGCTGATTTATATTCTGACCGGTTCCTCATTGCTTTCGGGACTTTTATTCTCGGCCAACCGCATTGGTTCCATTATGCCGCAATTATTTTTTGTAAGCTGGGTAGAACGAAGCACAAAAAAGAAACCATTTTTGCTGGCGGCAGTCCTTATCCGGGGAACGGCCATGCTTTCCATGGCTGCCATTCTTTTCTTTTCTACCGATATTAAATCTCTGTTCAGCATCTCCCTTATTTTTTTCGTGATGCTTGTTTTCTTTTTTGCCGGCGGTATGGGAGACATTAGTTATTATGCTGTATTTTCCAAAACAATTGATCCCAAAAAACGGGGTAAAAATTTTGGCTGGCGTTATTTTATCGGCGGAATTTTCGGACTGGGCGCCGGTTGGCTGACCAAACGAATTTTATCAGGAGACCTTCTCTTCCCCGGTAATTATGCGCTTTTGTACCTTCTCTCGGGTGCCGCTCTTTTCATTGCCTATGCGGGATTTTCATCTTTAAAAGAATTGCCGGACGCGGGAAAAAAGACACAATCTAACTGGTACCGTCATTTTCAGATCATTAAACAGAATCCCAATTTTTTAAAATTTATATTTGTCGAAATTCTGCTCAGCGCCTCTATTGTTCTGTTACCGCTTTATGTGATTTATGCAAAGCAGAAACTGGATTTGCCGCTCTCGTTAATCGGTATCTTCGTAAGTGCACAAATTGCAGGGGAAATAATCGCCGGTCCTCTTTGGGGCCGAATCGGGGATAAAATAAACTTCCGGCTGGTTTTATTTATTATCGGTATTTTAAGTTCTTCGGTTCCGCTTTTAGCTCTTTTTCTCCCCTCCATCGATACGCATTTATACATTATTGTATTTTTCTTAATCGGAATGACCTATAAAGGATTATCCATCGGAATATCAAATTATCTGTTGGAAATCGCTCCGAAGGAATCGGTTCCCTCCTATGTTGCGGTGAAAAACATCATGCAGCTGCCTACTATTATTTATCCCATTCTCGGTGGCATTCTCGTTAACTATATCTCTTACACGGCCTTATTTATCGCTGTCAGCCTTATTTTAATAACCGGAACGCTCTTAGCTTCGCAGCTCTACTGTGGCCGCTCGGATTATAAAACCCAGCTTTCCTATTTAAAACCCTGGGAATAGAATGGAGGAATCAATGCAAGCTATCCGTATTCACGAACACGGCTCCCGCGATAAAATACAAATCGATACTCTCCCCGTTCCGGAAATTCATCCGGATGAGATTTTAATTAAAGTAAAAACTGCGGCTCTCAATCATCTCGATATCTGGGTGCGCGAAGGGATTCCCGGGGTTCCCCTTCCGCTGATTATGGGCAGCGACGCGGCCGGCATTGTGGAAGCAATTGGAAGCAAAGCGGCCAGTAATTTTTCCTTTTCCATGGGAGATGAAGTGCTAACAATTCCCATTCGATCCTGTGGCCATTGTGATTATTGTATGCAGGGCAAAGATAATTTATGCCGGGATTTCCATATTCCGGGCGAATCAATCCAGGGTGTACAGGCAGAATATATCGCCGTTCCCGCCCAATATGTTTTAGCAAAACCCCGGAATTTGAGTTGGCCGGAAACCGCTGCTTTACCCCTGGCCGCGATGACCGCTTATCATATGTTGATGCCTAAAGCACATCTTCAATCCGGTGAATGGATTTTAATTTACGGCGCTTCCAGCGGAATCGGCAGCATGGCAATTCAGATGGCAAAGGCGATGGGGGCAAAGGTCATTACCACCGCGGGGAATGAAGAAAAAATACAGGCTGCCGAACGTTTAGGCGCGGATTACGTGCTCAACTATAAGACACAAGCCATTGGAAAAACCGTACGCGAAATTACAGGCGGACAGGGAGTGGATGTGGTTTTTGAACACACCGGCGCACAAACCTGGAATGATTCGCTGCGCGCGCTCAATAAAGGCGGACGCCTGGTTACCTGCGGCGCCACAACAGGCCCCATTGTTCAAATAGACTTGCGGGCCGTTTTTATTAAGCACCAGCAGATAATCGGTTCTACCATGGGCACGCGACAGGATATGGTAGAAATACTGGAACTGGTGAAAGCGGATAAACTAAAACCTTTGGTAGATAAAGTATTCCCTTTCACCGAAATAAAAAACGCCCATCAGCATTTGGAAGACGGGCGTCAGTTTGGAAAAGTCATACTGGAGTTGTAGTTCATACTAAATTTGAGCGATTCTTTGCATTAATTTTACGAATTCTAATTAGCTTAACAGAGAGAGCCAAACTCCTTTAAATTCTACGAATTCTCTTAGGCTTCGCAGAAAGAAACACTCTCCTGGTAAATCTACGAATCCTTTTAGGCTTTGCAGAAATAAACGCTCTCCTGGTAAATTCTACGAATCCTTTTTGGCTTCGCAGATGGATGTCTTACCCCACATATTTTTTTACCAGAAGCGAGGCATTTCCTCCGCCAAAACCAAAATTATTGGTAGCGGCGATATTTATCTCTTTTTTCAGAGCGTTCCCTAAAACAACGTTCAATTCACATTCATCGTCCAGTTCCGTTGTATTGATCGTCGGTGGAATAATACTTTCCTGAACACTCATCACGGTCGCGATAAACTCCACCGAACCGGCCCCGCCCAAGAGGTGGCCAATCATCGATTTAATCGAAGTTATCTGTAAATGGTTCAAAGAGCTGGCAAAAGTTTTTTTCATAGCGAGGCATTCGGCCTGATCATTTAATACAGTGGAAGTACCGTGGGCGTTAATATGATCCACCTGATCCGCCGTAATGCCCGCATCCTTTAGTGCCTCTTGCATTACCCGAATCATACCGTCCGCCTTGGGATGCGGTGCCGTATAATGAAACGCATCCGCTGTGTTTCCGTATCCAATTAATTCCGCATAAATATGTGCGCCTCTCGCTTTGGCATGTTCCAGTTCCTCCAAAATGACCATACCGGAACCTTCACCCATTACAAAGCCATCACGGTTTTTATCAAAGGGACGGCAGGAATGTTCCATATCATCGTTGCGCTGAGACATGGCCCGCAACGCACAAAATCCTGCATAAGGCAGCGGATTAATTGCCGCTTCCCCGCTTCCGGCAGCCATCAAAACAGCATTCCCTCTTTGGATCATGCGATAGGCTTCACCGATGGCATTGCCGCCGGTGGAACAAGCGACGGAAGGCGCCGCCAACGGACCTTTAAAACCCAATCTGATTGAGACTAAACTGGATGCCATATTGATGAGTACACTAGGGATAAAAAACGGACTGATACCAGAAGGACCTTTTTCCCTTATTTTTTTTGCGCCGTCCTGAATGGTTTCGGCGCCGCCAATTCCGGAGCCAATAATAACCCCGGACTTTTCTGCTTCAAAATCAAATTCTTCTAATTTGGCGTCCTTAAAAGCCATAACTGCCGCCGCAATCGCAAAAATGGAAAAACGATCAAAACGGTTTATTATTTTCTTCTCAACCCAGTCGTCAGCTTTAAAATTTTTTATCTCTGCCGCCATGTGCGAACGATAGTCCTGCGGATCAAATAGCGTCACTTCCCCGATACCGTTTATTCCATTGATAAGACTGTTCCAATATTCGGTCAGACCAACTCCAATTGGTGTAACAGCGCCCATTCCGGTAACTACAACTCGTTTTTCTTCCATGCCTGCTTCCTGCAATTATGTTAATTTTTATACTTATTATTAACCATTAAATATCTGTAAAAATAAAGACGAAATGGTAAAGAGCATCTTCCCATATTCAAGTATCGGGCAATATGTTAAGAACTATAGATAGAAATTACACAAATAATTAGTGGTGATTATGCCATTTATCACACTTTTTGATGGGGTGCAGAGAAATAATTGTGAACACTTTTAGGACTGAATAAATCCATTTTATGTAAATAATACTTGACATTTAGTATATAATACATTACCATTCAAAAAAACCAAAAAATTCAGATCAGATGAAAAACAAAATACGGCATCACCGTTATCTAAATAATGAAATGACTCAGAAACATCTGGCCGAACGGGCCGGTGTGACCCGTCAAACCATTATTGCCATCGAGAAAGGCGCCTTTAATCCCTCGGTTAAACTGGCTTTAAAGCTGGCGCAGATCTTTGATTGCAAAATTGAAGAATTGTTTGAACTAGATTTAGACGATTAAATAATTCCGGAGGAACAATGAAAAGTTCAATGAGTCTCCTTAAAACAATTTGGTTATTTGGAATCGTCGTTTTAATAATGCTGGGCCGTGGATTACCCATGTGGCTTTTAGTTGTTTTTATAATCCTGGCTCTGGCAGCGCCCCTGTTCCGGGAATTCAGAAAAAAAACAGATTTAGATGAACGGCAATTATACATTAGTCACTTCAGCAGCCATATATCGTTCTACGTGATCGTCGGGCTTATCCTGTTTGTGATGATTCAGGAGTTTGTAAAAACGGGGGTCAATCCTCCCTCACAATGGTACATGGTGTTACTGGTTCCCCTTGTAATCAAATTTATTATCAGCATCTTTCAGAATTTCGGACTACGTTTCGGAGCGAGGGGAATTGGTTTGTTTTTTGCTTCTGTCTGGCTGCTGTTTGTGTTATTTTCTCACGGATTTCAGTTCGAATCCCTTATCGGTTCTATCCCTTTCCTTTTAATGGCAGTCACGGCCTGGTATTCAAAGCGCTTTCCACTCTACTGTGGTTTAGGTTTTATTATTCTTACCATCGGCCTGCTCTTCTTCTTTGGCGCCTGGATGAATTTTGATATATACGTGCGGTTGCTGATGTATGCCTTAATTCCATTGCCGCTCCTGCTCAGTGGGGGCGCTTTACTTTTGTCGGTCTATTTAAAGGAGGAAGGGTGATGCGATTAAAAATATGGATAATCAGTCTTCTTTTACTTTCCAGTTCCGGTTCGTTTGCCGGAGAGTCTTCTTATAACCGGGTCCATTTTTCCTTTACCCTTAGCGGACACCTGCTCTTTGGCGCCGGATTTGAACACGGCTTTAACGATCAGCATAGCATCCAGGTAACCGGTTTCCCGCTGATGTGGCCGGGCAAAGGCTTCCCTTTTGCATTTACTGCCGGTTACGGGTATCACTTTAACACCCAGCCCTGGCGGGCGAAACTTGGCTTCGATTTTGCGTTAATCGTAAGTCCGCCCGATCCCGATATTCGAAAGACACTGCCTATGTTGATGTTTACGCCGGGAGTGGCGTATCAATTTAAAAATAACAAATCCGTCTCCACACAATTCTGGCTGACGCATTTTTTAAGCGATACGAATAAAAAACTATTTATCGCTCCTATTGGCTGGGAATTTCAGTATTCCAGCGGCTTATAAAACAATCGGCAATAAAAACCTTCAGGCTTTTTTAAACCAAAAGGCTTAACGAAGTTTGACGCCAATCCCGTAAATGGTTATTTTATTTGTTTACAATTACAGGAACATTAGTATCCGATTTAGAATTGGAAATAGTCAATTAATGTCAGTGATATCAATGTGAAGAGCGATGTCAATTTTATAGGAACTTAAAACCAACCCACTTCTGTACCCTGAGCGAAGTCGAAGGGTAATCCCCTCCCTTTTTTTGGAAGGGAGGGGAAATCCGCCGG
>JANTFQ010000119.1 GCA_024763405.1 Calditrichaceae bacterium | reverse complement strand
CCTTTACCTTCTTCACTCTCAACACCAATCTGACCGCCCATCATTTCCGACAAACGTCTGGAAATCGCCAGACCCAGGCCGGTTCCACCATATTTACGGGTGGTGGAGGCATCCACCTGTGAAAAAGATTTAAACAGACGATGCTGACGTGGTTTGGGAATTCCAATACCGGTGTCTGCCACCTCGAAACGGAGTATTGCTTCCGAATCGGTTTCAGTTTCGGTTTTTACACGAATCACAACTTCGCCGTCAGCGGTAAATTTAATGGCGTTGTTGACCAGATTTGTTAAAATCTGTCGTAGCCTGCCCGGATCACCCTGCAGCTGACTCGGGACATCCTGATAAATCAGGCAGGCCAGTTCCAGGCCTTTGTCAAAAGCTTTAAAAGCCAAAACATTCGAAATATCTTCCACCGTATTCCGCAAGTCAAAATCAATATTTTCCATATCCAGCTTACCGGCTTCAATTTTAGAAAAATCTAAAATATCATTGATCACAGACAGGAGTGAATCGGCGCTTGCCTGAATGGTATTGGCAAAATCACGTTGTTCATTGGTAAGGGTTGTTTCCAGCAACAAACCGGTCATTCCAATCACACCATTCATCGGTGTGCGAATTTCATGACTCATATTGGCCAGGAATTCACTCTTTGCCCGCGTTGCCGCTTCGGCTTCATTCTTTGCTTTTATCAGATACTGTTTCGTTAGTTTCTGCTCTGTTATATCTTCAACGGTTCCTTCGTAATATTTCGGCCGGCCTTCATCATCTTTAATCAGTGTGGCGCTTTCCCGTATGTATATTTTTGTTCCATCCTGGCGATGCCAGATATCTTCCCACCCAGTCACTTCTCCATTGGTCTCCAGCTTTTCCCGGAATTTCGAACGGAATTCGAAAAATTCATTTTTATTATCTTCGAGGTTTAGCTGTGCCAACTCCTCAAAACTTTTATAACCCATCATATGAATAAGGGCAGGATTTGCGACTTGAATTTGTCCTTCGGGTGTGGTCCGATACAAACCGATGGATGAATTTTCGAAAATACTGCGGAACCGTTTTTCGCTGGCATCCAATGCCAATTTTACTTTTTCACGTTCTTTTATTTCATATTTCAATTCATCATTCGTGTTTAGCAATTCCCGTGTCCGATCATCTACCAGCCGTTTTAATTCCAGGTTCCGTTCACGAATATTCTTTGTTCTGACCTTATAAATCGCTAAAATAATCAAAATTGCAGCAACAAAAGCAAGCAGACGAAACCAGGCCGTTTTCCAAAAAGGCGGCGTTATAATAACCACGATGGAAGCCGGCTGTTCGTTCCAGATATTATCGGAATTCGATCCTTTTACCTTAAACGTATACCGGCCCGCAGGCAGGTTTGTATAATTCGCATAATTCCGGTTTCCCACATAGTTCCACCTGTCCTCAAAACCTTCCATTATGTAGGCATATTGATTTTTTTCGGGAGAAGAATAATGCAGCGCCGCAAACTGGAAAGCGATAACCTGGTCGGTGTATGAAAGAATAAGCGTATCGGTTTCGGTTATTGATTTACTTAAAATATGCCGTCCCTGTCCACCGTCTGAGACCGCAACCGATTTATTAAATAATTGGAAATCGGTAATTACCACAGGCGGTACATAAGAATTATCTTTAATACTATCCGGAAAGAACACATTAATACCGTCGATTCCGCCAAAGAGAAATTCTCCGGAACTGCTTTTACAGCGTGCCCCGAGGTTGAACTCATTATTCTGCAGGCCATCGGAAACATCATAATTTCTGAATATTTCCGTTTTGGGATCAAAGCGGCTCATCCCTTTTGCTGTGGTCAGCCAGATACGACCCTTTACGTCTCCCAGAACTGCAAATACCAGAGAATTGGACATCCCGTTCTTTTCATCATAATGGGTAAATATATTCTTCTTCAAATCAAATCGATTCAATCCTCCGGCGCTGCCAATCCATAAAAAACCGGAATCGTCACTATAAAGAGATAAGATTTCATCATTGCTCAGCGCATTCGGATTCCCGGCTTCACTAAAATAGGCAGTAAACCGTTTTTCTCTTCGATCGAACCTGTTCAAGCCGTGGATAGTGCCGACCCACAAAACACCGTTTTTATCTTCCGTTATGGTATAGATATAACTGCTGCTGATACTGGTGGAATCCGCAGGGTTGTTGCGGAAATGAACAAAGCGCTGTTCTTCCCGTTGGTATAAATTCAGACCATCGGTTGTTCCGATCCATAAATCCCCAAACCGGTCTTCATAAATCACCCGGATAAAATCACTACTGATACTGCCTGGGTTACCGGGAATGTGATACAAACGCCGGAATCTTTTTGTTTTATAATCAAATTGATTGAGCCCGTTTTCCGTGCCAACCCATAAAACGCCAAAGCGATCTCTTAAAATCGTACGGATTTTATTACTGCTCACACTGTGTGGATTTGCAGGATCAAACATAAAATGTTCAAATCTATTGTGCTTCCGGTCCCAGCGGTTTAGGCCGCCTCCGTAGGTACCAATCCAAAAAATATCTTTCGTATCTTCGAAAATAGAAAAAATAACCTTTGCATTCAGACTGCCGGGATCATTTTTCTTTGACCGGTAAAGCTGGAATTTTTTTTCGGCGGTATCGAAGCGGCTCAGACCACTGCTCGTTCCGGCCCACAGAATTCCGGAAGCATCTTCAAAAACGGAATACACGTGGTCATCGATTAAACTTTCGGAATCATTCTGATCGGATTTATACTGGTAAAATTTTTGCGTTTTCGGTTGAAAACGTATTAAACCGCCTCCGTCGCAGGCAATCCATATAATGCCCCTTTTATCCTGGCTAATATCCGTGACCCGGACGTTGCTGATATTTTTTCCCGCACCGGAAAAAATGTTCGCGTTCACAAATACATTTTTCCGGACATCAAATGTTTTCAATCCCGATTCGGTACCAATCCATAAAAGTCCTGATTTATCTTCTAAAATGCTAAGTACAGTGTTTTTCGGAAGATACTGAATAAATTTCCGGCTTCCCGGATTTAAACGGTTAAGCCCCTTTCCGTTTGTTCCTACCCACAGGCGGTCGGATCTATCTTTATAAACCACCGCTATTTTATTACCGCTTAAGTTCCAGCCCCCTTTTGCACCGGCATAAATTCGTGTAAATTTTTTCGTTTTCGGATTGAATTTGTTTAGTCCGAAATCGGTACCCACCCATAAAAAACCCGGATTGTCCTGCACGATTGAGTAGATAAAATCGTTACTGATACTGGTCGTATCTTTTTTATCATAGCGGAAGCGGGTAAAATTATCTTTCGCGCGGTTGTATTTATTCAAACCGCCGCCCACCGTTCCAATCCATAACGTCCCGGAACGATCTTCAAATAAAGCCCCCGTGTGATTATAACTGATGCTGGACAGATCATCATTGCTGTTTTTGTAAATTTTAAACGATCGGCCGTCGTAACGATTTAAGCCGTCCTCGGTACCCAACCACATAAAACCACGGTAATCCTGGTATATTTTATGGACAGAAGCCTGGGATAGTCCATTGTCCTGCGTGATCTGACGGAAGGTAATTTTCGGTTTTTGCGCCAGCAGAAGAGATGGCATGAGCTGAATAGAGAAAAGAATAAATACTATTTGAATCCACAGCATTTTGAATAGCCGTTTAGAGCGGGAAGTTGTAAGACACATTGAAGTACCTGCATTAAAATTTTATTTCGTCCAATCGATTAAAACATGAACAGCGGCCAGTCTGTATAAAAATGCCGCTCTTTCACGAGACACCTTTAAGACGTATCGGAATAAAAAATGCAATCTTTATATTCTTTGGCAGTTCGGACAAATCCTATTTTATCCGTTTCCCGATTAATTTTACTTTCATTTTATTAATCTTTAATTTTGTTCACTTTTCTGTTATTTTAATCCATAAAACGAGCGGAATAAACAATTTGGATTTGCCTTGGTGATTGGTGTTACATTCTGTTACAAATATAATTGAAACAAATTTATTTTTCGCTTGTATTAAATTATTTCTCATAAAAGGAGTCTGTTTATGTTCTTTTCAAAAATACGTTTCTCCATTCTTCTTACAATCGGCATTCTTTTGCTCAGCTCTTTATTTCTCCGGGCTCAGAATTTACCAAAAGGCGTATCCATCCATCAGTTAGATAACGGTATGCAGGTGCTGCTTATCGAAAATCCCGCCCTGCCCATGGTGGGTGTCAACGTGGTAGTTAAGGTGGGATCGGCTTACGAAACCTTTGCCAGCAGCGGGATGAGTCACATGCTGGAGCACCTCCTGTTCAACGGCACCACCAGCCGCACACAAAAACAACTCTATGATGACACCGACCGGGCCGGCGGCTATAATAATGCAAACACGTCCGAGTACTACACCAATTTTATGATGGTTACGCCCGCCGAAAATATCCGCCAGGGGATGGAAATTCAGTCGGATATGCTGTTCCGTTCCACCCTGCCCGAAAAGAAATTTGAGAAGGAAAAAGGCATTGTACTGGAAGAAATTTCAAAGTCCCTGGCCGATGCGGACGAACAGGCCGATCGCAATGTGATTTCACTTTTGTACAAAAGGCATGCTCTTTCGCTGCCCACCCTGGGTACCTATTCCACAATCGAACATATGGATCGTGATCAGGTGTTTGAATTCTATAAAAACAACTATGTGCCCAATAATATGCTAATGAGTGTTGTGGGTAATTTTAACAGCGCAGAAATGCTGAAAATGGTAAATGAGATATACGGTACGGAAGCGCCTGGCGAAGTTCTGCGGGAAGAGAATCCGGAGTGGGCTGTCGGATTTGAAAAAGCGCCGAGCAGCCCGGAGAATACAGGCCGCGTTTTTCACCGTTTTTACAGCGGCAGTAAAGAGCAACTGCAATTTTTCTTCCCGATAGCGGAAAATAGATCAAGCGCCTTTTATGAATTGCTGGATCTCAAACTTAACGATCTTAATAAAAGATTAAAAGACACCTTAAAAAATACATTCGGCAAAGATGCCGTTTCATCATCCTTGCAAACCAGGGTTTCACCCATTTCCGCCTTTGTATCCGTTCAGCTTGTCTTGAACAAAACGGTCTCCGTTCCGGAAATGACCGCCCTGGTAAAAAAAGAATTATCTGAGGCGAATTGGAGCTTTTCGGATGATTTGCTGCAAACAGAGGTCAGTAAAGCCCGCACCTCCTTTTTAAAGAATATTGAAAAACCGCATATGTTTGGCATTTATAATGCGCATGAATTTGCCGTAAATGGTATCGAAGGCGTTCTGGCTTCCTACGGAAGCAAGGCTTATTTACAGGCCGGAAAAGAGCTGGCTTCCCTAAAGGTCGATTCGGTTCCCGTGGTCATTTTCCAGCACCCGGACCAGCAGGAAGAAAACACGAATCGCATTAAATCTGTACCGGCACAACTTTTTACCGGAGACGATAGCGCTCCCACCCTGATCGTCCGCCAGAATGCGGCCAGTCCTCTACTGGCCGTGCATTATTTATTAAAACACAAGGCCCCGTTAGAAACCGAATATGGCAAAGACGCCGCTAAAATTTTGCACGATTGCTTTGGTCAACGTTTAAAATCCGAACATAATCAAAAGCAGAGCAGCGCGTTCGGACTATCGGTTAAGGTAAACGACAACCCCTTTTTCCCAATGGACGACCGCTACACACAACCCGATTTTGGATACATCCGGGTCGAAGCGCTGGCCGAAGACATTCCCGGCGTCCTTTCTTTTTTAAATACGCAAATGCTGCATTTTACACCTTCGGAAAAAGAATACCAGATTGCCGCGGCAAAGGCAAGCCGGCCGAATTTTATGATGATGCGGGGCGGCGGTGATAAAGCAAAAACGATGTTTAAAAAGATTTATCAGAGTTTAGTTTACGAAGAAAATCCTTATAAAACCGCGGACAAGATCCCTTCATACGAAGAGCTGCTTAAATTCAGTAAACGCTATTTTACACCGGCCAATATGGTGATTTCAGTTGTTTCGCCGGCAGCCCCACAAACGGTGCAGGAATTATTTTCCGGTTTTTCCGCCAAGGCGGAAACAGACCATTCTCCGGTTTATAGGCAGCGTATCCGTCTTCAGCATAAACCAAAAGAAATTGAAAAAACAGGCGGCGGCAGCCGTTCTTACCTATTCTGGGGATTCAGTAAAGAAATCGATCCGACCGATCAGGCGGCTTTAAAAGCCTTATCCCTGTTGCTTGGCGATAAAATTGTTTTTGATATTCGTGAAAAACAGGGCATGGCCTATCATATGAGCGCCGGAATTGAGCTGACCAATAACCGTGCTTTATTTTATATCAGCCAGGGGACGCGTCCGAAGAATGTCGCTATTCTGGCGCCGCAGTATCCCGGTTTTTTTGACCTGAAAATGTTGGATGACGTTACGGAAGCGGATTTGGAAAAGGCGCTGAATATGTATTTAGGCCGCATGATGTTCCGCCGCCTGTCCAGCATCAACCAGGGCTTCTATCTGGGGACATCGCTTTATTTTCACAATGATATTCAATATGACCGTAATTTCTTAGAGCAGTTAAAATCCGTAAAGCTGGCCGATGTACTGCGGGTTGCAAAAAAATATATGAATCCGGAAAATCCGGTTTCGGTAATTGTTAAATAGAAGATTTCATTTTACCATGAAGGTACTGAAGAATTGAAATCTGCTAATTGAAAACGAAATAGTTCTGGAATTAAAAAGCGTAGAATAATTAGTGTCTGTCCATAAAGTCAGAAAATAATGAGAATTTTTATGATTCGTTCTATCGTTATAAATACCTCATCCCCTGCCCCCTTCTCCTACAAGGAGAAGGGGAACTTTCTTTTCTCCCTCTCCTTTCAGGAGAGGGCCGGGGTGAGGTTTTAGACTACTTTAAAGACAGACACTAATTAAAGAGCTTCATGAAACACAACTTCTTACCTATATGAAACTCGCAAATATCAAGCAGGGCTTTTTAATAAATTTTAATGTTAAACTGTTAAAGAATGGTTTAAAAAGTTTCGTTTTATAATAATTATCACCATAAAGCGAATGAAGTTTTTGAAGAGAAATAACTTTCATTACGTTATGTTGTTCATGGTAAATTTTATAACTCATATAAAGGATAAATAAATGTTGAAGCAATATGTCCTAATTTTCATTCTAATAGCCGGCA